>JBFEYZ010000045.1:0-11671 GCA_041561855.1 Sulfurimonas sp.
ATAGTTATAAAACTAAATATTTGTCTGTTAAAAGGCTATTAAGGAGAATATATGCAATTAGGCTTCCTAGTTGATTTACATCTGTGTATGGGATGTAAAGGGTGTGAAATCGCATGTAAAGTGGAGAATGAAGTTCCGCTTAGTACATGGAGACTTCGTGTTAAATATGTAGATGTGGGAACTTTCCCTGAGACGAAAAGAACATTTACACCGCTTAGATGTAATCATTGTGAAAATGCACCGTGTGAGAGAATATGCCCTGTTAGTGCACTTCACTATCTGGAAAACGGTATTGTTAACATTGACAAAGAGCGCTGTATAGGTTGTGCAGGCTGTGTTATGGCTTGTCCTTACGGAGCTATCTATATTGACCCTCAGACGCATACGGCAGACAAGTGTACATACTGTGCTCACCGTGTCGCTTCAAGCATGATGCCGGCTTGTGTTGTTGCGTGTCCTGTTCAAGCAAATATTTTTGGAGACCTGGATGATCCTACTTCGAACATCTCCAAGTATATTCAAGTAAATCAAGGCGGAGTTCAAGTTCGTAAACCTGAAAAAGGAACAAACCCGCATCACTATTACGTAGGTGGCGGAAATGTTACTCTTAACCCTCTTGCTTCTCATAGAGCAGACGGTCACTCGCTATTTAACAATATTACAACACTTCCAGTAGGAGGACACCACTAATGGTACATGAAACATTAGCAGCAACAAATGCTGTAGTAACTTTAGATGTAGCACTTCCGGGTATAGTTTGGCCTTGGCTTGTTACGGTTAACATGTGGGCAAAAAGTATCGGTACGGGTGTTATTTTTATGCTTTTCTTACTTCTTAGAATGCATCCTGAATCAGTAAAGAATCTAAGATTACCAACTGCAATAGTAGCCTTTATATTTATAAATATATTTTTACTCTTTACGCTTGCCGACTTACATCAGCCGTTTAGAATGTGGCATATATTTGTTTATTCTAGCTGGTCATCGGCAATTGCTTGGGGATCATTTATGGCCTCTGCATTTTTGGGTCTTTTAACGCTTCTTGCATTTCTCGCATATAAGAAAAATGATGAAACATTTGACAAAGTATTGCTTTGGACAACTATTCTTGCTATCCCGGTAACACTTTATACCGCGGCTCTTATGGCACAATGTACAGCACGTGAACTATGGCAGATGCCGACAGAAGCTGCTCAGATGATCTTAGCGGCAACTCTATCCGGTTCCGCAGCAATGATCTTAATGGGTGGAAGCAAACTCTCTGATGAGGCAAAAAACACATTGGGTGTTGTCCTTGGACTTAGTGCTTTAATGGCATTTATTATCTATATGTCAGAGTATATATTCGGACCAATGAAAGCAGAAGAAGTTGCAGCTATTCTTGAGTATATAAAAGGTGACGGTCAATATACTGTAATGTTCTGGTTAGGTCAATGGATAGCTTATATTTTACCAATGGTACTTATTTTATTAAGTAGAGCTAGCAAAAGCGAAAGTATTTTAAAACTTGCAGCTATTTTGGCGCTAGTAGGCTTAGCTATAGTTAAACATGTATGGCTAATGATTCCACAATTATTACCAATGAGTTAGGGAGAAATTTTAATGTATTTAGAAAGTAGAAGAACATTTTTAAAAGGTGCCGCATTTACAGTAGCAGGTGCCTCAATTGCAAAGGGTGTGTTTACGGCTGATGCTATTGCAGACTCTGTTAGTGACAGTAAATTTACAAACACTCCTGACTCTTTATCGTTTTATCCTCCTATGAGCGAATGGGATGATTTTAAAGAGTTAGACGGAGATGACTGGAAAAGAGGCGGTATAGATCGTCACGGTGTAAGAAGTGCATCAAATCCTGAAGGTATAGAAGTAAACGATTATATGATTGTTCCTTCTGCATGTTCAAACTGTGAGGCATCTTGTGGTTTAACGGCTTGGATAGACAAGAAGACTTTTACAGTTAAAAAGTATATGGGTAACCCGCTTCATCCTGCTTCACGTGGGCGTAACTGTGCAAAAGGCTATGCTACACAATCTCAAATGTATGATCCGGATCGTATTGCATTTCCACTAAAGCGTGCTCCTGGTTCTGCTCGTGGTGAAGGAAAGTGGGTTCGTACTACATGGGATGAGGCGATGACTACTATCGGTAAGAAGATGCATGATGCTATTAAAGTCGGCGATGAGCTCTCTAAAAAATCTTGTATGTTCCACGTTGGCCGCCCGAATGAAAACGGATTTACCGGTCAGGTTTGGTCTACTATAGGTCAAGATTGTTTTAACTCGCATACAAATATTTGTTCTTCAGGTGGTCGTACTCCTACTATCCAGTGGGCAAATGATGATAGAACATCTCCGGATTGGGCAAATGCGAAGCTTGTTTTTCTTAACTCTTCACATGCTGCGGATGCAGGTCACTACTTTCAGCAGTCAGCATCATTTATCGCAGATGCTAGATCTAAGGGCGCTAAGCTTGTAGTTATGGATCCTCGTCTATCTAACTCTGCAGGTATGGCAGACCTTTGGATAGCAGCGTGGCCTGGAACTGAGCCAGTTATATATCTGTATCTTGCTCAAAGAATGTTAAGTGAAGATAAAGTAGACAAAGAGTTTGTAAGAAGATGGTTAAACTGGGAAGTTTTCTTAGATAACAAAAAATATTTAGAGTTTATGGTAAGCAAAGGCTATATCTCTAAAGTGCCGTCTGGCGATGATTTTGATACATTCTTAGATGTCTTAAAAGAACTTTACTCTCCTTTTACTTTAGATTTCGCAGTAAAAGAGACACATGTTCCTGCATATAAGTTAGAGAAGCTTTATGATATGTTTATCTGGGCAGGAACATCTATATCTACATATTTTTGGAGAGCAACAGCTGCAGGAAACCGCGGTGGATGGATGAGCGGCCGTACAGGTTATCTTTCACTTGCATTGCGCGGTGCTATTGGACCTGAGGGTGGTACTTTCTTCCACCATTGGCATGTTATTTCAGTCGGTGGAAAAGGTGGAAGTGCAACAGTCGGACAGGGTAAACGTGGGTCTGATGTTCCTAAAATAGATGTTTATAACGAGCTTTCATGGCCACCTGAATGGCCTCTCTCGACTTATGAGCTATCTTATCTTCTTCCACACCTTCTTGCAGATAAGAAGTGGCAGAAAAAATGGATAGACAGAGGTCTTAACGTTCCTCAAAAACTTGCAGTCTGGATTCCTCGTATGTATAACCCTGTATGGATTAATCCGGATGGGTTCAGATGGATCGATACGATCAAAGATGAGTCTAAAATGGAACTTACTATGAACCTCTCTCCTGTATGGTCAGAGACAAACTGGTATGTAGATTATATTTTACCTGTGGGTCTTGCAGGTGAGAGACACGATCAGCACTCAGAAGCTACAATGCCTGCGCGCTGGACATCTTTCCGTCAGCCGGTTATGAGAGTTGCACTGGAAAAAGCAGGATGGAAGCCTAAAAACCCTAACCGCGCTACTCTAGAGGCTCATATAAAAGCAGGTCTTGGAGAAGTTTGGGAAGAGAATGAGTTCTGGTTTGATATGTGTGTTAACTACATAGATCCAAAAGGCGAGCTCTACTTGGATGAGTCAAAAACTAAAACTATCAAGTCAATGTGGGAGTCTAAAAAGAATCCTGGTAAGCCAGTTACTATTGCAGAGTGGTATGATGCTGCATTTGGTGACAACCTGCCAAATCTTAAAGCAACTGCTACTTCTGATGAGAGATATAAAAACTCTGAGTACCCTGTGTATGAGTATATGAGAGATCACGGTGCTTGGATGGAAGAGAACAATATTTACTCTGCTCAAGAGCGTGAAATAGTCGATGACGGCGAGAATTATATATCTCACGGGCATAAATATGATAAGAAGCATGTCAGCATAAACAAGAGAACAGGTGTTATGACTGCAGAGTCTCACGGCAAGAAAAAGTCTATCGGTATTGTTGTTGACGGTAAAAAGATGGAAGGTTTTGCTACACTCGATAAAAAGCTTGACTTCTTCTGTGAGTGGCTTGCTGAAGATTGGAAATGGCCTGAGTATTCAATTCCTTTCTATCCAAGAAATGAGCAAGAGAAAAAAGAGATGCAGCACATCGTATCGCATGTAAATCACTCTTACATGACAGAGAAAAACTCTTATGCTCTAAACACTGTATTTAGATTGCCATATAATATTCATACTCGTTCTGCAAACTCTAAGCACTTGATGGAGATTTCACAGAACCATGACCCGATTTGGATTTCAACAGGAGATGCGAAGCGTCAAGGCTTTAAGCGCGGTGATGCAATACGTGTTAGAATAGTAGATAGTTTAACTGGACTGGATTCTGGTTATTTTGTAGCTATGGCAGTTCCTACCGAGGGAGTTTTACCTGGTACTCTTGCTTGTTCACACCATGGCGGTCGCTGGAAGCTTGTTAATTCAGTTAACATTCCTAACGGTGTAACAGATGGAAAAGTTGATTCACAGCCGGTAGCTAGAAATATGAACGATCCTAAATTTATGGCTCACTCACCTGAAAATGCAGGTAGAGAAGGCGGACAGATCAAGATTGAAGATTATAACGGCAACGGTGGTATAAACAGCTTTGGTGTTCCTACTGCAGAGCTTCAGATGGATGGAAAAGAGGGTAAACTCAAGTATGTTGACGGCATCAAACCTTTCCATACCGATAGATTTGCAGACTATAACAAAGATAGTGGAAATATCTGGTGGGACGGTCTTAGCGGTTCATGGCAAAATGCTGTAGCAGCTCCGCATCCGGACCCTATTTCAGGTATGCACTGCTGGCACCAAAAAGTAATTTTAGAGCCTGCACAAGCCGGCGATAAGATTGGTGATATATTTGTAAACTATGACAACAACTTCAAAGTTTATGAGGGCTGGAGAGATCAGTTGACTCGTGGGTTAGATGAGAACTCTACACTTCGTCGTCCAGAACATATCAAGCGTCCTTGGGTGCCTCTATCTCATAAAGCATATGCTGTTAAGATAAGCAAATAAGCAAACCTATAAAGCCTCATATGAGGCTTTATCCCTTCAATATTCTTCTGATTATTACAGTAAAAACATCAAATTAAAAAATTATAACCCTGCCAGCCACATCCTGATCCATAATCCTATTGTAGTAGTGTAACCGACTTCGCTAAAGACTTCATTACCGTTTTTGTCATAAATAATCGTAGTAGGGAAGACAGATACGGAGTATTTTTGTGTTATATGCCCGTTGCTGTCGTTTACAACGTTAAATGTTAGGCCACGGCTTTTTAGATACTCATTTATTTCCTGGCTGCTGCCTGATTTAAGTGCAATTGTTAAAACATTGAAATTTTTCGATATTGTCTCTATATTTTGAGCTTCTGTTTTGCAAGTAGGGCACCATATGGCCCAAAAATGTATTAAGATCGGTTTATTTTGAGGAATCTTGTATGTTGTGTTGTCTAGGAGAGTAATTTCTTTTAGATCTAGCGGTTCTTTGTTTAAGTCACTGCTTCTGTAGAAGCTTAACATATTTGCAAATATTGTCATCGCAACAACAAACAGAAGAGCTTCTTTTAGATATTTTATAAATTTATATTTCATAAAGGCTCATCTGTTTTATTTTATAACACTTATATTTAGAGCATAATTCCTCTTATTGTAAAGAATAGCATTCCTGCAAGAACAGCTGTAGCAGGTACTGTAATAAGCCATGCTGCAACTATTTTCTTAATTGCATCTCTTCTTACGTATTGGATCTTTTTAGCTTTTTTAATGCTCTTTTTTGTTGATTTTATAATCTTTTTTTCATTTGCAATTAATTTATAAAGCTCAGCAATTCTTGTGTAGTCGTTTTGAAGTTTCTCCTCTTTTTGTTCAAGTGCTTTTAACTCATGCTCGTAAGCGCTTTTTGTCAACTTCTCATCTTCTATAGAAAGAATATCATCTTCAATCGTATGATTTTTTTCATCTTTGGCGTATAGCCACTCTCTTAAAAAACCAACACCAAAAACACCACCTATTGCTATATGTGTAGAGCTTACAGGCAGACCCAGCTGAGAAGCTATAATGACGGTAATTGAAGCAGCCATTGCTATGGAAAATGCTCTCATCTGATCAAGATCAGTTATTTCTGTTCCGACAGTTTTGATAAGGCCAGGTCCGTACAGCGCCAAACCTAAGGATATACCCAATGCTCCTACAGCCATGACCCAAAACGGAATGGATGCTGATGATGAAACCCCACCGTGAACAATAGCGTCGTTAATTGCTGCCAACGGTCCTATAGCATTTGCAACATCGTTTGCACCGTGAGCAAAACTAAGCAGTGCGGCTGCAAAAATAAGAGGAATCGTAAATAGCGTGTTCACTGACTCTCTGGTGTTTTGAAGAGCTGTCGTATTTGAGTATACCCTCTTTTTTACAAAGAAATAGACAAAGACAGCAACTAGCAAACCTATAATGGATGCAGTGACAAAAGATGGCTTTTTTGTGATCTCAAGCGATATTAAAGGCAGAGTGTTAAGGAGTTCCAATATTTTCGGCCAAATATGCTTAACGCCTTTTAGTATAAGATAGGTAACAAATGCCCATGACATAATGGCAACAAAAATAGGAACATATCTTTTGGCAGCTTCAATTTTATCATCTTTAAATACAATCGATTTTTTAATCGCAAAAAGGAAAGTTGCAGCAATAACACCGCCTAAAACAGGAGAGATGACCCATGATGCGACAATGCCTCCCATTGTTCCCCAGTTAACTATGCTGACTCCGGCTGCAGCGATACCGGCGCCCATAACACCTCCGACTATTGAGTGTGTCGTAGATACCGGCGCTTTCATCATAGTCGCAAAATTAAGCCAAAGTGCAGCTGCAAGAAGAGCCGCCATCATAGCCCATATAAAAGGATCTGGATTTCCACCAAAAGCTGAGATATCGATAATCCCGTTTTTGATAGTTTTTACTACATCTCCGCCTGCAATAAGTGCACCGGCAGCTTCGAAAATAGCGGCAATAATAATAGCAGTAGTAAGAGTAAGCGCTTTTGCGCCAACGGCAGGGCTGACATTATTAGCAACATCGTTGGCTCCTATGTTCATAGCCATATATGCACCTATGAGTGCCGCTACAGCCAGAAACAGGTTATTAGAGACTCCGCCATTGCTTAAAAAACTAAAGGTTAAAACCCCTATCATAAAGAATAGGGCAAAACCGAGTCTTGTAAAATCTGTTGCACTCTTTTTGAGTGCCTGCTTTTGAATTTTATCGACAGTACGAATTTCCATTAAACACCTTTTTATTAATGAGGCAATTATATTGTAAAATTAATTATAGAATAATTACACACTATGATTTAATAGAAAATATATGAATGCCTATTTGATGTACGCTTTGAAAATTTTTTGTTCTTCAATAGGTCTATCACCGCCTGCTCTTCCAGTAGTTGCTACATTTTGAAGCTTGTCTATTACAATCATTGATTGTGCCGTTGCCTGCCCGAATATTGTATGTCTTCCGTTTAACCATGGAGCTGGAGCGGTAGTTATGAAAAACTGACTGCCGTTTGTATGAGGACCTCTGTTTGCCATAGCTAAAATACCGGATCTGTCAAACATTTTATTTGTAAATTCATCTTTGAAATCCTCTTTCCAGATGCTTTCACCGCCTCTTCCTGTTCCGGTAGGGTCTCCGCTTTGAATCATAAAGTCTCTGATGATACGATGAAAAACAACACCATCGTAATAGCCGTTTTTTACATGTGTTAAAAAATTCTCCACTGCTAAAGGAGCTATATCAGGGAATAGCCTAAGTTCGATCTCTCCTTGTGTCGTCTCCAGAATAACGCGCGGCTCACTGTTTTGAGCACTAAGATTTACTGAAAAAAGCATAAGTAGTACAAGTAGAATCTTTTTCATTTTATCTCCTTTATTTATATACTAATTATATTGTATCTATTTTTATTGAAATTTTAAAAGATTAAATAAGATTTGCTTAGAGATTAATTATAAATGATGTCTGAAAATGAGAAGTGTATTTAGAAGAGTTTTATCGCAAAATAAATTTGCGATAAAACTAGGTTTTATTTACCAGCAGCAACGCGGTCTTTAAGACCTTTACCAGCTTTAAATTTAGGAACCATCTTATCTTTAGTAGTATAAGTTTTGCTTGTACCAGGAACTTTACCACTTTTTCCTTTTTGTAGTGAAGCACTAAAGCTTCCGAATCCTACAAGAGAAACATCTTCTTTTTTTACTAATGCAGATGCTACTGCATCTGTAAATGCTCTGATAGCTGCTTCAGCTTCAACTTTAGTTTTGTAATTACCGCTTGCTTGCACTAGTTCAACGAATTGAGCTTTATTCATAAATCTACCCTTGAATTTATAAAGATTTTCCGAAACTACATAGCTCTAAAATGTAATTTTAAAGTTATGTAATTCAGCTACAGACACTTTATAGTTTATTTGCTTAAAGATTTCTTCTTTTTATCTAAAAATGATAAAAAATGTGAACTTTTTCTCTTTTTTAGTCCAAATTTTGCACGTTTGAGTAGTTTTGAGAGTACACTGCTTATCTCATCAGCTATAATAAAAGACGATAATTCTTTTAACTTTTTATATTTATTATTGCCTGTATGTATAGATAAAAATACATCTTCTAAAGCATCTTTTTCTTGTTTTGTCAGTGTACTCATAATCTCAATCCTTAAGTTTGTTTATTTTTCTTACTGCTCTGATGATCTCATCGTCTTCTAGTCTGCCTAACATCTCCATTACGGTAATAGCAGCTTGAGGCTTTGCACGACCCAGCTTCCAATCCTGATATGTACGCATAGATATCCCTAATGAATCAGCCATATCTTTAAGAGATATTTTCTTTCCATTGTTTTGAGACTCTAACGAGTTATGAAGAATATTAAACAGGTCATTGATTTGCATAAGAGATTATACGAGATAAATACTTAAATATACATTTAATTATAAATAAAATACGTTATAAATTATATTATATGTGTTTTATTGATACATTTATAAATAAAATAATATATGGAATAAATAATATATTGTATATTATACGGAATACCGTATAATATTTGCATAAAAAAGTTAACTTAAATTGAATAAAATTGAAAAATTAACAGATTGAAAAAATAAAGATAGATTTGTAGGGGGGCGGCGTAGATCTATTTTTCTATTAAGATCTTCTTCTGCGTGGGGTGAAGAGTTATATAGTCGTCGGATTCAACTAAATAAAATGGTTCATAAGCCATTTCTTCTGTTTTATAGGTAAGTTCCTCTCCGTCGGCAAATGTAAAAGTGATAGTGTTAAGGCCTCTAAATGGTTCCTGTACGCTTATTTTTGCATGTTTAACGCAGTTTATGATTTTATCTTGTTGAGTTTTTAGTTCGTTTATCTGCTCTTTTAAAACAGGAACGTCTGAAGGAGTGTGTCTTAAAGCTCCTTCAAGTTTATATTTTAACTCTTCCATCTCCTGAGCTAAAAAGTTGTATTTGCTATTTAGTGTCGGAATGTCTTTGTAACTGATTTTAAATAGGTTATCCTCGCCGCTTACACGCTTTATTGTTATTGAGTTGGATGCATAGACTTTGAGATTGTTTTTAACATTTTGGATAGTCACGTTCTCTGCATAGACTGTACCGCCAAGAGAGTTCTCGATCTCAACGTTTGTTGCATGAACCTCCCCACCCTCTAAAAGAGCTATTTTTGCACTGTGACATCTAAGTCTGCCCTTGTGCCTGTTTATAGTAGCAAACTTTGCCTCTTGTGCCGAGTCTTTATGCGTTGCGCCGTCTATTGTAAGATTTATTGCTCTAAGAGTTGATTTTGCACCGACATGGCCGTTTATGTGAATTGTCTCGGATGTAAGTTCGACACCTTCTCCTAAACTGTCTAATGAGGTATCGTTTTGAGAGATAATAACCTCTATATTGTTCGCTTCATCTTTCGCAACAGAGTCTTGAACACGTGATAGATGTTCCATTTTGATCTTGTTGTCAATATAGAAGTTGTTTTTATCAAAGTGGACATAACCCTTGAGTCTGCTTTTATAGATCTTTTTATCTTCGTTATCAATGATCTCAATGCTTTTTTCATCGACGTGACACTTCAGATCTTCACTGTTTTTTAAATAGTCGTTATCAACTATTTCTCCGAATGAGTTTAGTCCGTTTTTGCCAAAAATAGGCTTTATAAAATCAACTAAGACCTCACCTTCATCTACTTCTATTACCTGATGGCTTGCCTCTTTTTGTAAGAAACGCATTACAAGCTTGCTGTTCCTTCTTACCTCAGGCTCAACTCCGTTAAATAGAGGAATTTTTACTTTATTTATAAACTTGCCGTTATATAGATATTTGACAAAAGCTTTTAGCTTCTCTTTCATCTGCGTATCAAAGATGTTTATGAGAATTCCGTTTAAGGCTTTTATGTTGTTGAGCTCCTTTAGAAGAAGCAGGTATATCTCTTTTGGCTGGTATTTTTTATATGGAATTTCAGATTCCGGATGTAAAATTATTGCAGGAGAGACATTGTTGTGAGAGAAGTTGATGTTATAGTTAAGTTTTATTATTTTTTTAGGCGTCTCTTTTACCGTAATAGTATATATCTGTTTGATTCTTACATGCTCGTTGATAAGTTTGTCATGATCTTTGTAGTAGTCGTGTATATCTTCGTTATATAGCACAAAAGAGTCATCTGCTATCGTTTTTATATAGTTCTCTACACTGTTTATGTTAAATGAGAACTCAAGTGCCGAACGGTCATTTTCGGCAGCAAATTTATCTATAGTGGCGCTGATGTTTTTAGTTTTAAATTTCTTAGTAAGCAAGCAGATCACTATAGTCGTATTTTGAAAAATCTAGGTAGAGCTTTCCGTCTTTGTGAATTACTCTTACGTCGTTGTCATAAGCATCCAAGAACCTTTTTTTTATAACTTTTTTCTGTGATGATTTGAGGTTTAAGCGTTTTAAATACTCTTTCAACTCTACTATTTCAATGCTGTTTGGAGGGGTTATCTTGTTGTGGTGGCTAAAGCTCTCAACCTCATGAATGGTTGTGGACTCCTGCTCAAACTTTATCTTTTTGTTTACAAGCTCAAGGATATTTTTTAACTGCTCATCTTTCGAGCTGTATATCTGCTCTATTTTATCTCTCTCGGCGCGGAGCATCTGCTCTTTGTCATCTATTAGTTTGTCTATTTTAGCTTCAAGCTGAACAATTTTATTTTTTAGGAAGTTATTCTCTTTTTGGTAGAGTGCCAAAACGGTAGCCACGGTTGTTTTAGGTTTTATGATCTGCTTCTCTTCGATCGGAGCGCTCTTTTGTTCTTCATGTATTTCTTCTCTTTTATCTCTCTCAAGTGAGCTTCGTGTA
This sequence comes from Sulfurimonas sp., assembly GCA_041561855.1. Lineage (GTDB taxonomy): Bacteria > Campylobacterota > Campylobacteria > Campylobacterales > Sulfurimonadaceae > Sulfurimonas. Next base: position 11,390 of record JBFEYZ010000045.1, read on the forward strand.
ACAATGATGTATGTTTTGCCCTCTTCAATAATATAGTTTAATTTTTTTGCCTTGATCTTCGAGTTTACCATCTCTTTAGACATCTTAAAATATTTGCAATATTCATCTACAGTTAGTCTCATTTGAAATCCCGATTATTTTTTCGGACATTTTAGCATAATAATGGTTTTATGAAAGTTATTTTAAATGAAGACTATAATACAATTAGGCAAAAAATTTATCAATAAAGAGTTTAATAATGGGTGTTTTAGATATTGTAAAGCCGGGTGTACTATTTGGCGA
>JBFEYZ010000046.1:0-11644 GCA_041561855.1 Sulfurimonas sp.
ACACGCTTTGACTCATCAAATCAAGTATATAAAAGGCAACGGGGCCCATAACCGTAAGTTCTGGATCAAAAAGAGATATTGCGGCCACCCTGAAGAGTTCCATCGGATTGATCATAGCGATAAATATAATAAGTTCTTCATTTAATCTTTGCTGCATCATAAGTGAGATAAGTGCTATATCTATAAAAGCGAGCAGAAATATCCACACAAAAAAAGATATTCCAAGGGCAACTTCAGATGATTTTACAAAAGAGGAGATGAAAAATGCTATACCTAAAAAAACACTTGAGAGCGAGAATAGCAGCCCCGTATATAAAAAGAATATGCTCCATGGGATTGCCGCACCCTTAACAAAACCGAAAATGACAGCAATGATCATAGCAAAAAGAACAGGAAGATATACAGTTATGAATCTTCCGATGATTTTACCCCAGTAGTACTGTTTAAGCGATATAGGAAATGAGAGCATATACTCAAGAATATGGTTGTCTCTGTCGCCGGAAATAGAACGAACCGTAGTTATAAGTATAAAAATAGGAAGTATAACTATGGTAATTTGAATATACATAAGCAGAAGTCTGCTTAGTCCGCTAAATCCCATAACCTGAGACTCTGTTACTCCTGCTATAAAAAAGAGGGCAATCAATCCTCCAAATACAAGAGAGTAAACCAAAAACCATTTGGCTCTTATAGACTCTTTTAAATCTAGATATGCAATTAAATATAAATTTTTCAAATCAATCCTTTAGTGCCCGAGCAGCTGTTTTCTAATTTTTGGATTTCCCATATGTTCGCCTCTTAGCATCCTAAGTTTAACCTCATCAATCTTTATCGAGTTCTCTTTTTCAAGTTCATAAGCAGCAAATCCATAGTTCATAGGCGTCTTCTCGTTGAAACTAAAGTAAGCCTTTGACGTATCTATGTATTTTTGTGTATCGTTGGCAAAAACTTCTGCTTTATGCATGCTTATACTTTTTTCTTGGCTCCAAAGAACCAGACATCCGACATCGTCAAAACTGTACTCTTTGTTTTGTACTTGAAGCTTTGCCATATACATATTTGATGCAGGAAGTTCCATATTGCATTTTGGGCAGACCTCTTTTTGCTTGCCATCGTTATCTTTAGAAGAGAGAGCACCTGATGAATTGCAGCCTGATATAAGCAAAAGAAGTAAAAATGTTAAGATAAAAAACGAAAACTTAAAATCTTTCATCTGTAACCACTTTCCCCATGTCCATATATATTTGTCTGTTTACTAATCCTTGGACCTCTTCCACCCTGTGGGTAACAAAAAGAAGAACTTTTTCATCTTCGTTTTCTTGTAAAAGCCTATAGAAGTCATCCCTTGCCTTTGGGTCAAGATTTGCAGTAGGTTCGTCGTATATAATTATGCTGCTTTTTTTGGCTAAACTGATTGCAATAAGCAGTTTTTGTTTCATGCCGCCGCTTAGTTTAAAGAATGACTTGTAAAGATTTGCTTTGATATCAAGCTTCATTTCATTTGAGTAGTGTTCAATGAGTTTTTTGTCTATGTCGGTACTCATACAGACGTATTGCATAAGCTCCTGAATATTTAACTTTATAGGAGGGGGAAGCTGTGGTACAAAACTGACATTTTGCAACACTTTTACTCTCTCTTTAACAGGGCAAAAACCATCTATAAGAACTTTTCCCGAATCTGGATGGTAGTATCCTAGAATTGCGCGTATAAGGGTTGTTTTTCCCGCACCGTTAGCGCCCATTAGTGCTATGGAATCATTTTTGTTAAACTCGCAACTCACACTGTCAAGAGATATATGCTCGCCGAATTTTTTTGTAAGATTTGAAATAGTTATCATTTTTTACACCAAGCTCTTAAGTCTAAAATCAAAGTTTAAAGCATCTGTATGACAAACATCAATGCATCTTCCGCAAAGCGTACAGTCTGCTCCGGTTATATACTCTCTTGTTATACCCTTTTCTTCTCTTTGTTTGTCATATTTTGATTTTGTAATCTCTAAAACCTGGTTTTCAAAACATACGTCATGACAAACCATACAGTGGTCACAACTGTCATTCCACTCAACTCTGAGTGCCGAGATTTTCCCAATGTAACCGTATGTAGTTCCAATCGGGCAGATGTATGTGCACCATGCTCTTCTGGAATAAAAAACTTCAAAAGCCAAAACTACTACAACCCATAGAAGCGCCAAGCTCCATCCATATGCAATCGTACGGCTTAAAATTCCGACAACATTAAAGGTCTCAAAGACTAAGTAACCGCTGATAAAAGAGAGGGCTAAAAATATAGCCCAAAACAGATGTCTTACTCTATGGTCAAAACTTCTCTCTTTGATAATTTTTTTGTTTACCAAAGTATTATGCCATTTTTCGCCGATTTCGCTTAGTATGCCATATGGACAAACCCATGCACAGTAGCTTCTTCCGCCGACAAGAAGATAAAAAACAGTAATTGTTGCGGTTCCGATTATCATATTTACAGGCAGCTCAAACGTAGCTAAAAAAAGCTCAATAGTAGTAAAAATATCTATAAGATGAAAACCTAAAAATCTTGAACCGCTTAGTGTTCCCTCCAGCATCTGAATATCAACATGAAAAGATAGGAAAAAAAGCAGATGTATTGAGATAACTAAAATCCATCTCTTCATCCTGTAGCTGAACTTTTTTTTACCATCTTTTGTTCTATCAAAAAATGTTGACCAAAACGAACTGTGTTTTATCGTTTCTCTGTTATTGTACTTATCCATTTAAAGCTCCATTTTGTTTGCAATCAGTTGTTTGGTTTACTTGTTAGCTTCAGCTGCACGTTTTGGAAATTCTCCGATTTCATCTGCAAACCTTCTTAGTTCTTCTTCACTGTTATTAATGAGCAATCCTCTCATGATAATGTTCTCTTTTCTATTTGCTTTAAAATCTATCAAGTCTTTATATATTTTCTCAGCACTTTGACCGTAAAGCTTTGGTCCCATAAGTTTTCTTCCGTCTTGCTCTCCAGAGCCGTTTGCTCCATGACATGCGGCACATTTACTTTTGTATGCGGTACTTACTTTGAAACTTCCAATATTCCCGGCTTTTTCTTTTAGTGCTTTTATCTGCTGTGCCTCTTTTTCTTCATTACTTTTTTCTGCAGGTCCTGCTTGTGCTGTAGCAGTAGCATCTGCAAAACTTCCAATACCTCTGGCATGTTCGCCGCCATGGTAAGCTCCTCCTTTTGAAAATGTCCATGCCATGAGCGCTAATATAAATAGTGTAACTATTGCTACTATTGTATTTTTCATGATTATTTTCTCATTTCGTTTATCATTTTATTAAATTCATATATTTCATCAGCCAGCTTTCTTATCTCTTTATCATCCATTTGGCTTATAAGACCGCTCATTAATACATTTTTAGATGAATCTTTTTTAAACTCTGCAATTTTATTAAAAATATATTCAGAGTCTTTTCCCAGAAGAGAAGGACCGATAACGCCGTTTGCATAATCATTGTGACAGGCAGAGCATTTAACGATAAACTCTTTGCTTAGCCGTTTTACAAGCATTGAAACCTGTATGCTCTCATAAGGACTTCTTACGTATATATTTGCATCTACGGCTGATCTTGGTTTTACTCTTACAGATGCATCTTCATTGGCTGGCATAGAGTTTAGGTCATATTCGCTCTGTATGTTGTAGTCATAGTAGTAGGATTTACTCTGGTTTATATCATGTTTTTTTTCTTCAACCTTAATAGCCATAGCATTCTCATTTTCAACAACTTCAATACTCTGTATATTAGCTGTTTTTGAAGTTTGTGCAGCAGATTCTGAATTTGTATTCTCTTTTTTATCACTCTCTTGGCTGCAACCTGTAAAAAGAGTAAGGAGTAAAACTACGCTAAGGCAGAATAAACTTTTAGATTTAGATTTTAAATTACAATTTTTCATGTTACGACCTTAACTTTTTTTTGTGTAGTACTCTTCATAAGTAACTCTTGGTTTGACTACGATTGATGGAGTAGTTGTTGGACAGACTTCTTGACAGGCACCGCACCCTATACATCCGTCATAGATTTCGGGTCTATTTCCGCCGCCGCTGTCAGGTACCATGGCTATGGCACTTAACGGATTTGGAATAGGGCACATGTCAGCGCATAGAGTACACTGTTTGCCTTCAAATTGATCAAATTTTTCAAGAAGTTCCACTTCAAGTTCGTTAATATTTACAACAGAGTTTGTAAATTTGTGCATTTTCTCATTGTACCCTTTCGGTACAGGAGTGTTTGTCATAGCAATACATGTATCTGGAAATTCCAGTACCGCAATTCCCATTTTGATATCTTCTGGTTTTTCACAGTGATGATCCAGTGCTCCGCTTGGACATGCAAGTACGCAAGGCACTGCGCTACAAGCATAGCAGCCTCTCTCATTTGCATCAATATACGGTGTTCCTACTCCATGCCCATTAACGAAATCGGCAAGTTTTATGGAGTGGTAAGGGCATACCTGAAGACATTGCCCGCACTTGATGCAGAGTGCTAAAAATTTTTTTTCATCTACCGCACCCGGCGGTCTTAATCTGTTCTCTGCCCTTAATGCATAAGGGCTAAATACAATGCCCCCACCTAAAACAAGCCCCAATATCCCCAATGTGGAGTATTTTATAAATTCTCTTTTATCTGTTTTGACTTTTTCCAAAATTTATCCTTCTACTTTAACTATGGGCTTTGCATCTTCAAATAAAAAAAGCGGTTTTGAAAATGGTGCCAGTTTTGCTAAAAAATTTAGTAAAGAGATAACGGGCGAGCCATAGAAAAACTTAACATTGGGGTTGTGAATCCAAAGCTGATCCGCGTATCTATAAACTTTATGCGGAGTATCGCCTATGTTATCGTTGTTTTTATCAAAGCCCTCATAGTTGTCCCAATAATTTTCACTTATCTCATTATTGTAAGTTCTGCTTGATCTGCCATCATTTACAACATCTTCTATATTTCCCATTACTATGTTATTTTTAATGATGTTGTCTTCACTTAAAGAGTGAAAGTGAATTCCCTCTGAATTGTAGAGTATTTTATTGTTTTCTATCCAGTTATTTGTATCAGGTTCAAACGGGGATCTGTCAATATACATTCCTTGAGCACAATAAATAACTGTATTGTCCTTTATGGTAAAATTGGTGACTTCTTTTAAGCCTATGCCCATTCCAGTAGCTCCAAGAGAGCTTTTTATAACATTTCCTGTCGCTACGGTATCTTTAGAGTACATGAAAAATATCCCTACCGAGTTATATTTATAGCTATTGTTTTTGACATAATTTTTGCCTGCGTACATAAAATGAAGCGAATACCTGCAATACTCTCCGATATTTTCTTCTATAAGATTTCCGTGACTGTACCAGACGACCATATCACGAGAATGAATAAGTGAATTTTTTCTTATGATATTGTCATGACTATACCATAGTCTTAAACCGTCTCCCTTTAACCCTAAATCAAAATTTTTTGATGTTATTGTGTTGTTGGAGATAATAGAGTTGCTTACCATTTCCATGTCAATTCCAAAAAGACAATCATCTATAGTACAGTTACTGACTTCACACTGCTTTGCTTCAGATATAGTGATGGCAGCATCTATCTTTTCATGCCTGTCGCAGCTTCCCGTAATCCTTAAATTTTTCAGCGTTACAAAGGAGCTTTTTATGGTTATAACAGTTCCCTGGCCTTCACCGTCAATTATCACACCATCCTCTTTTCCTATAATAGTCAATGGTTTGTTTATAACAATATTGCCTTTATACACTCCTGCAGGAAGTTTTAAAATAGAACCGCTTGGAGCATTGTCTATTGCTTTTTGCAATATATTTGCATTTAACAATGGCAAAAATAGAGTAAACAGAGCAAAGAAGAACTTAGGCATGTCTATTCATCTGTCTTTTTAAGAGCTTTTTGTTTTGCGAAAAAAGCTAGCAGGCTTAGCAGACCTATTGCAACAATAAGATAAAAACCAACTGTAGGATAAGAGTGCGTTATAAATTGTGCAATCTTTCCGTCTCCGAATACGGTAGGCATAAAAGGTTTGATTTTGAACATTCCCCAATCATGCAGATTGTGCCCAAACCAATATAGCCAAAATGAGTAATCGGCAATAAATAAAATAGGCAGTGATGCCGGAATCAGCATTAGATAAGTAAAAATTTTTGAGTTATACGCTATAAAATATACAATCCCTAGAGATAAAGTTAAAAGTGCATAAATGCCTATTTCTCTTTCAATAGTGCCTCCCACCCACATAGGATCCATCCCGACATAATGATTGATCGTATTCATTTCATGAACTTCTCCACTATAGCCGTCAAAATGAAAAAATACGGGAATACCCTCTGGAAAAGCATCTTTAGGATAGTTTGGTGCTTCAAGAGAAACTGCCCAGATCGGCATAGATGAGGGACCTACCTCCGATGTAGTCAATATCATTTTTTCTAAGTCATTATGTGCTTCTTCTGGCGTACTTACGCTTTTGTAGCGCCCTTGATTGTAAAAATTCCAAACTACTTTACTAAAAGATGAGATTTCATTAATGTTTCCTTCTTTAACTTTATTTAGCACTCCGTGAAATGCGATCATCGGAAATGTAAAAGAGATAGTTAGGATCAATAAAGCTAAAGCGGCATATACTCTTGCTTTTATCAAACTTTTATTCATTATGAAAGTCCTTTATATACAAAAAATAAAGTTTGAAGATTAAAAATAATCCTCAAGTTTTATTTTATATTATATTACAATATTATTATTATAATCTTAAATAATGAAAAGTTATTATAAATGCAGAAAGGGAGAAGAATAAAATCCTTCTCCCTTTCTTAAGCGGTTCAAAAAAAAGATATCTTAGAAAAGATTTGCGTTTTCATCAATCCATTTTAGATATTCAATGATATTTTTAGTCTCTTTTTCGCTCATGTGCTGATTAGGCATTTTAAGGTTAAAGTAATCAATCATACCTTTAACATATGGTTCATCATACATTTTTTCAGGATTCATAATAAAATCTTTTACCCATTTTTGACCATCTTTGCCATGTCTCTCAAGTACACCGGTTAAGTCAGGACCCGACGAAACTTTACCGATAACGTGACAACCGCCACATCCGCCTTCACCAAATGCTTTTTCACCGGCTGCCGCTGCAGCTGATTGTTCTGTAGCAATTATTCTTACAAGTGCATCTTTTGCTCTGATTCCAACATCGGCAGTTTTAACCATAAGCTGCCAAATCATATTTTCAAAAAGAATGGCTTTTTCTAAATCGCCTGCTTTTATAGCTTCATCAGCCAGTTTTTTCTGTGCAGGAATTTGACCGTATTGGTCAAATGCGTCAGTTACAAGATCTGCAATAACTTTATGCTTATCAAAGTTATTGTCTTTTAAGAATTTCACTACGGACTGGATAACGGCATCGGTAGCGGCATTTGTCGCAACAGTTTTATCATACTCGGCTTTTAGCTGTTCAGGAGACATTGTCTGCATTTTCATTTTTTGCGCGCTCTCATACTTTTTGTTCGGGTCTTTTACCATTAAATAGCCCATCATCTCTAAGTGAAGCGCAGAACAGAACTCTGTACAGTAGTAAGGGAAAACACCCTCTATGTCAGCAGTAAACTTAATACTTGCAGTCTTGCCCGGTTCAAGTGAAGCGTGAACGTTGAAATGGTCAATTGTAAAACCGTGTGCCTCATCTTGAGCACGTTCAAGGTTTGTTAGGTACATTGTTACTTCATCACCCTTGTTTACTGTAATTCTCTCAGGGTTGATGTGTGAACGAACAACCGTTGCATAAACTTTGACTTTGTTTCCGTCTCTTTCAATTCTCTCTTGACCGGCAAGTGTTTTACCTTCATGGATTGAGTCGGTTCTAGAGTTTGTACCCATCGGATATCTTACATGTCCGTGAAGTTTTTCAGCTCTGATTGCAACTGCTTGGTGCGGCTCTCCGAGTGGTAGAGGCATGTCAACAAGAAGATCCATCGTTTTACCGCTTATATCAATAAGCTGGTGGTTTTGAGGATGCAGAGGACCGACATTTTGGAATCTATCAATTGCAAGTTTATTCAACGAGATGATATATTTTCCTTGAGGATCGGCAGATTTTCCCTCCATTCCACATAAGTGTCCAACGTTGTAATGAACATTTTCTTTGTCTATAATTTTGAGAGTTTTGTAGTTCCATTTTACAATTTGACTATCAACATAAAGTGAGGTATATATTTCACCGTCTACAGGAGAGTACTGGTTATGTAATGGCCCAAGACCTAGTTCTGCTTGACCGTGTAGAGATTTTTTCATATCCAAGATAGGAATACCGTAAGGGTCTTTGCCTGCAAACTCTTTGTTCTCTATCAGCTTTTTAATTTTGCTCCACTTATAAACAGAAGCGTGTGTATCCAGTTTACCACAAACTGTAATATACTCACCATCAGGCGATACGTCGACACCGTGCGGAGATTTAGGTTCAGGAATTAAGAACAGCGCATTGTTTTTAACTGCGATATCCATAGGAATGACTTTGTGATCATTAATAATTTTTACATTTTTTGGATCTTTCGCAAGTTCTCCCAGTTTTCTCCAGTTATATACATGCAAGAAGTCCGTATCGTTTCTACTCATACCTGCTTCATTTGGCGGCATGCCGACTTCGATTCCGCCTGTATACATTTCAGTATTGACAGAGTTTGTAAATGCCCAGCCGTCAGATGCACCTTTTCCAGAGTCACTTAAGTCTTGCATGTATGGAGGCATCTCAATTGTAAAAGACTCTTTCTCTTTAATCTTCCCTTTTTTGTGATCAAATTTCCACATCGTTACACCACCGCGGTATGCCTCTTTGTAAGCTTCGATTGGATGGTAGTTGTTATCAAATGGAGCTGCATATTGACATGCTTCAATGATATAGTCACTGTTTTGAGTAAAGAAAGCTCCACCGTGTGCAGATTTAAATACAGGGTTAACAACAATCTGTTTTGTTTCAAAATCAGCTAAGTCGATGATAGCGATACGCGGGTTTGCCTTGTCGTTGATAGCAAGCCATTTACCGTCGTATTTCCCATCTTTTTCTGAAAGAGCAGGGTGGTGAGTATCTCCCCAGTTTATCTCTCTCCCTCTGACATTTCCTTGTCTTAGGATTTTTTTAGACTCTTCGTCGAATCCGTATCCCTGCCAAGGCTCAGGAGTGAAAACTCCGATATATTTTAAAATTCTCATAGACGGAACACCGTATACGATTACCTGCCCGGCTTGACCCGCCGAACTAAAAACAACAAACTCATCTTTTACACCTGAGGGATTGTAAGTTTTTGCGGCACGAACCACATCAACCTCACTTAACCCCCTTTTCTTCATTACTTCCGCAAGCTCACCTCCGCTTGCAGCCAAAGCACTTGCTGCTAGCGAAGCGCTTAGTATGATCGAAGAAAACTTAGTGAAATCTCTTTTCATAATATCCTCCTTAAATTCCATTGATAACAAAATAGTAGTTAAATTAGAGGAGTGAAAATTTGACTATGATCAAATTTTTTAATTAATTTTATTTTTTAATTTTATAATATGAAATCAGAGCATCCAAGTCACTTTTTAAATTTTTTAACTTTATAGTTGTTGAACTTAGCTCTTCAAGAGATTGTATGACGGCATCCTCTTTTTTTCTCAATTCTTTGTCTCTTGTTTCTTCGTTCATAGCATATATCAACTCTACCAAATCCTCTATATGCCTTTCTGTAACTTCTAATGATTTGTAAACATATTCTATAGAGTTTCCGGAGTACTCTATTGAGTCATTTATTTTTTTGACTAGTGAATTAAAATTGTCTTTTGCTTGTGTTATATCTGTACCGGCATTATTTATTTCAATAGGTTTTAGTTCTTTTATCGATGTATTTGAAATAATCTTTTTTGAGGCAGATAGAAATTTTTGTACAAAAGCAATAACTGTTTTTAATTCAGTAAATAAATACATGAGAAGCAGTACTAGAAAAATAAAAAGTAAATATTGAAGATATTTGTAGAACTGCTGTTCTTTTTCAAAACTCCCTTTCTCTTTTTGAATAATATTGTTAAGCTCCAAAATAAGTTTTAAATTAGTGTTATAAATCTCATTTACACTTTTTTCAAATATAATATTTGAGTAGATTGACTTATTTTTGAACTGATCTCTAAACTTTTGTACATTAAGATAAAAATCGTTCCATAGTTTTGCAATATTTTTATTTTTTGTAATGTTTTCACTTTTGTTATTCATGGCATTTAAAAATTTTTTTATAGAGTCATCCAGAGTTTTTGTAGAGCTAGTAGGATTTTTATAGATGTAGAAAATATTTTTAGATATCTCTTGAGTAAAATCTTTTTGTTTATTCATTATATTTATAAAATCATTATGTTTTGAAATATTTTTTGACGTATGGTTAAAAATAGTTGCAAGTGTAATTGAAATAAGAAAGATAAGAGCACCGATAATTTTAATTTTTTTCATATTTTACTCCTCGTAAATAGAAACAAGAGCTTCTTTGTCTAAAATCATAATTTTTCCATTTTTGGAATCTATGATTTTATCTCTTTTGAGTCTGTTTAAAACCCTTGAGAGGGTCTCCGGCTGAATGTGAAGAATAAGCGATATCTCTGCTCTTTTTAAATTGTTGAATATATCCAGATTGTCATGAAGCATCATAACAACTTTAGCAGTAGAGTTAAAGATAAACTCTCTGTTTATGAGTGATTGCAGCTGCTGGGATTTTAAAATAATTTCATTAATTATTTCAGAACACAGGTGCCCTTTATCTAAAAATTCTTCTTTAAATTTTTTATAATTTATTTGCAGTATTTGAGAATCTTTTAGAAGCGCTACATTTGCAAAGGATCTAAGCGTGCTTTGTTTTATATTTGATATTTCAGTTATTAGAGAGTTTTCATATATATAGTGTAGAAATATTTCATTGTTGTGTTTGTCTATTTTATATGCTTTTGCCAAACCATTTAGAAGATACAAAAGAGAGTTGTTTTGTTTTTCCTCATAATATATAACATACTCTTTAGAGTAGCTGTGTATGATCGAGATAGATGACAAAATTTCTATCTGGTCTTCATTAAGAGATGAGAAAAAATCTAAGGAGGAGATAACTTCTTTAATGGAGATATTTTTGTTCATTACAGAGTATTAAAACATATCTCTTTGTCTATGTCAAACTTAAATAGTTCCGACTTACTATGGGCACTATTGTATATATACTGAATTGAAATATCTGCGTCTAAAAAGCGTTTTGAATTTCTGCAAACACCTAAAGTTACCGCCTCTTTCATTCTACTATGATCCTCTTTTTTTACACTTGCATCACTTTTTGGGGATATATCAATTTCAAAGATATAGACAAGCGTAGTATCATTTGCTCTGATATTTGTAAGTTTTGTATATTTGTCGATTGTTGAGGGGAGCGCCTTTGATAACTCTTGGGCAGCTAATTTAGCAATCTCTTTATTTTGCTTTTTCATACTTTCAGACGAAAGCTCTCTGCTTTGCAACTGCATATCTGATGCAAAAGCAGAAAATAGTACAAATATCATCACAAATAAAAATTTCATTTTCTCCCTTTTTTTTGTAAATAATAGTGTACAAGGACAACACTTA
>JBFEYZ010000047.1:0-11596 GCA_041561855.1 Sulfurimonas sp.
GAAAATGGTGCGCCCGACATGATTCGAACATGTGACCGCTGGTACCGCAAACCAGTGCTCTATCCAGCTGAGCTACGAGCGCACACCATCTCTATTAAAGAGACCGAAATTATATCACTCTTAGCTTATATAATAATAAATTTTATCTTAAAATTCTAGTTTTTTTGTAATTTCTTCTATTCGCTGCTCTTGCAGAAAAAGTTCATGGTTTTTACGCACATACGCCTGAAGCAGTGTCTTTAGATCATTATTGCCATCTATATTGAAATCTTTTCTCATCTGCTCTTGCAAAAAAATAGCGAAATTCTCCTCAACATCAACATCAAAACGACGACCGCCTATATTTAAACCAAGTTTTTTACTCATGACCCTAAACCATTATGCTTTCTAGTTTTTCTACTATAGACTCTATCTCTAACTCTTTTTGAGTATTTTGCTCTATCAGTTTTGCAATCTCTTGATTTTTTATTTCGCCTTCAGCTTTTAATTTTACAAGCTCGAGTCTAAGCGTTTCATTCTCATCTTTAAGAGAATTATACTTCTCAACGATAGATGAGATCTTCTCACCCAATTTTGCCAAAGTAGTTTGGTTTTGCATAAAACAGTCCTAAATCATTATCTATGCATAATTCTATCATAATTTAGTATAGGAGGACTCTAAAAAATTTAACTTTTTATGGTTCATTTATTTAGTTGTTTTTCTATAATAGAAATAAAATCTTTAACTTGTTACAATAGGGGCCAAAAGCTCACTTACCATCAACTGAGCTGCGAAATACAAAGGAAAATTAATGAAAAGAGTTGTTATTAAAGTCGGTACAGCCGTCCTGACGGAGAATAATCATATTGCGAAGGAGCGTATGTTAAACCTGGTTACACTTATTGTGATGCTTCAAAAAAAGTATGACGTTATATTGGTAACATCGGGAGCTGTCGCTGCGGGATATTCTATATTAAAACTAGACAAAAGAAAACAGATCGGTAAAAAGGCGCTGGCAGCTGCTGGGCAGCCTATTTTAATGACCGCATACAAAAAGAAATTTGATATTTATGATATTACAACGGCACAGATTTTACTTACAGAAGATGATTTTGACTCGCGAAAACGGACTAGGATGTTTCAAGAGATCATAGATGCGCATTTAGAAAACGATATATTGCCTATAGTAAATGAAAACGATATTACATCTACCCCCGAGCAGCTCTTTGGAGACAACGACCAGTTGTCTGCAAATGTGGCTTATGCAACAAATGCCGAACTTTTAGTGATTCTAAGTGATATTAACGGCTATTATGATAAAAATCCGCAAGAGTTCAAAGATGCCAAACTTTATAAAGTTGTAAACGAACTTCCAAAAGAGGCTTTAGCAGATACATCAACGGCTAATAATGAATTTGCTACAGGCGGGATAGTAACAAAACTAAAAGCAGCTGATTTTTTAATAAAACGCGGGAAAAGAATGCTTTTGTGCAACGGATTTGATCTGAGTGCTGCAAAATCTTTTCTTCTTGAAGACAAGCACACCCTTGGAACTCTATTTGAGCCAAAAGCTAAAAGCTAAAAGTAAATATCTATATTATCGGTAGCTCTTTTTATATGCTACCGAAACTTTTTTATTCGTAATCTTCCGAATACTTATTTCTATGAGAGAATTTCTCTATATGCTCGTACTCGTCATCTTCATCGTCCCATGAGTTCTCAAGCTCATTTTCAATAATTCTCTCATACCCCATTTTGTTGAGCTCATCATCGATCTGCTCTACGTCTATACCGTTTTTTCTGCAAAAGTCCAAAATGTAATCGATATCTTTTCTCATTACACCGTTCAACTCTAACATAAACTCTAAATCTTTAAAAGTCATATTTGCCCTCTTAACAAATACATTGTATACCCCCTCAAGGGCTTAATCTCTTTGAGCATAAAGCCACTACTACCAATAACTAAACTTATATTTTATACAAAATTATACTCTCAAATGAGTTTTTTTTTGCTAAAAATAACTTTAAGGAAACCTCTTTTTTTTAATCCTCTTGCCATTTATATATGATATAATCTGATTAAAAGATCGGATTTATTTAATGATAGAAAAAAAGATTGTCGGTACTAAGGAGCTCATATCGATTCCTGATTTGGACCTCTATGATCTTGATGTAAAAATAGATACTGGTGCCGATTCAAACGCTCTTCACTGTGACGACATATCCGTTGATGATGACGGCATAGTGCACTTTAAGCTGCTTGATGAAGTACATCCTGCATACAACGGCAAAAAGATGGCAGTTCCTCTTCATGCAATGAAAAAAGTACGCAGTTCAAACGGGAAACTGCAACACAGACCGTCAATAAAAGTAACCGTCAAATTTTTTGGTAAAACTTATAAAACCGTTATATCCCTTACAAACCGTTCGGACATGAAGTACCCTATGCTGATCGGAAAAAAGTTTTTAGCAAACAAATTTTTAGTTGATGTTTCAAAAGAATATCTCACAAAACAAATATAAATCAGGAAAAAATATGAGAGTATATATATTGTCAAGAAATAAAGAGCTCTACTCTACAAAAAGATTAGTTGAAGCAGCGCAGGCAAAAGGGTGGGAAGTCAGAGTTATCGACTACCTAAAGTGCAGTATCGAGATAGCAAAAGGCGAGTTAAAAGTAAACTATCAAGGAAAAGAGCTCCCTGTTCCTGATGCCATAATCCCGAGGATCGGAGCAAGCAGGACTTTTTACGGAACCGCTATGGTAAGACACTTTGAGATGATGTCTGCTTTTTCTACATCCGGGAGTCTCGCTCTTGCAAGAAGCAGAGACAAACTTAGAAGCCTTCAAATTCTCTCAAAAAACGGTGTAGATATGCCAAAAACAGTTTTTGCGTCAAACAAATCAAGCGCAAAAGATGTAATAGAGCTAAGCGGCGGAGCACCGCTGATATTAAAGATATTAGAAGGCACTCAAGGAGTAGGAGTCGTTTTAGTAGATAGCGAAAAGGCTGCAAAATCAGTTCTAGACGCATTTTACGGAATGGACGTAAACCTTCTTGTTCAAGAGTACATTGAAGAAGCTGGCGGAGCCGACATCAGAGTATTGGTAGTAGGCGGAAAAGTAGTCGGTGCTATGAAGAGACAGGGTGCCGAGGGCGATTTCCGTTCAAACCTGCATCAGGGGGGAAGTGCTACTGCGCATAAGCTCTCAAGAAAAGAAAAAGCAACGGCACTGGCTGCAGCAAAAGCAATGGGACTTGGAGTCTGCGGAGTAGATATGATACCTTCAGCCAGAGGTCCGCTTGTAATGGAAGTAAACTCTTCACCTGGATTAGAAGGGATCGAAAAGTCTACAAAGATAGATATAGCCGGAAAAATCATGGATTATATTGAGAAAAACGTAACTCCAAAAAGTGAGACAAATTCAAAGAAAAGAAAACTAAAAAAAGATAGTATCGGAGCTTAAGGGATGCCTAGTACAAAATTTTTTCTAGGTTCCCAGGAGATACCAAAAGGTGCAAATCTCACCGTAAACATTGAGCTGCCAAAACTATACAACACGCCCACGCAGCTCCCTATTCATGTCATAAGGGGTAAAAAGGACGGACCTATTGTCTTTATCAGTGCTGCTATTCACGGAGATGAGCTAAACGGGATAGAGATAATAAGACGGCTTAGAAAACTCAGCATTTTAAAAAAGATAAAAGGAACCATTTTGCTAGTTCCAATCGTAAATGTATATGGGATAATGACGCTATCAAGATATCTTCCAGACAGAAGAGATTTAAACAGAAGTTTTCCAGGGAGCCTAAAAGGCTCTCTTGCAAGCAGAGTCGCAAAAATATTTTTTGACGAAGTTGTAAGAAAGTGCGATCTCGGTATAGACCTGCATACCGCCTCTATACATAAATCAAATCTTCCTCAAGTCCGAACAAATATAGACAACGAGTACGCTTTTTCTTTGGCAAAAGTATTTGGAGCCCCTGTAGTTCTCCACTCCGAGCTTCGAGACGGCTCTCTAAGAGCGGTTGCACAAGAGGAGGGAATACCAATACTACTTTATGAAGCGGGTGAGGCTCTAAGATTTGATGAGACCTCCATTAGAATAGGAGTGCACGGAATAATCAGCGTACTTAGAGAAAACAATATGCTTCCAAAAGCGGCAAAAAGAAGAAGCATGAAAAATCCTATCATTACAAGAAACAGCCAATGGATACGCTCAAGTGAGAGCGGCATGCTAAGAACGATAAAGGCTCTTGGAGATACGGTACGCAAAGATGAGATCATCGCCTTTATAGATGAGCCTCTGGGAGATAACAGCTTTGAGCTAAGGGCTCCGTATGACGGTGTTATTATAGGTAAATCTGAGATACCGCTTGTGCAAGAGGGAGATGCAATCTTTCATATAGCAAAACTCAGAAATCTTGAGATAGCAGAGAATAAGATCGAACGCTTTAATGAAAACGTAACCGAACTGAGCGAATTTTTTGAACTCAACAACGAGGATATAATAGAGTAATCATGGAACTATTTTACGATATATTGAAACAACTTATCCGCATACCGAGTGTAGTTGGGGAAGAGCACCCGTTTTTTATGTTTATAAAAAGAGAGCTTGAAGAGCTTGGCGTAAAGGTTGAGTATTACGACGGCGTACTTATTGCAAAAGGGAGTGATCCAAAGAGCGGCTATATCTCTGCACACGCCGACAGACACGGTCTTATCTGCACAGGCCATAACGAGTTTCAGTATGCAGCATTTATTGCAAAAAATAAGGCCGACCTAACCGGAGACTCAAGCTCAGAGCAGCTGCTTAACAACTTTACCGCAAGATTTGTCGATGAAAAAGTTCAAGCTTATGAGCCATGGTCTGGAACCTATCTGGGGCTTGGTTCCATCAAAGACGCTTTTTTATGTCAAAGAAGAAAGAACATCATCTTTAAAATAGAAGGATTTGACTATCTTTTTCCTGGCACGCCGATAGCCTTTACCGATAAACTTGAAATAAAAGATGACCTAATCTCGGCACAGCTAGATAATGTAGTAAGTATAGCCATCATTATCTATATGTACGCCATCGGCTATCAGGGAACAGCTTTTTTTACAGCTTCTGAAGAGGCAGGAAGAAGCTGGAGGTTTTTGTTGGAGTGGTTTAGACGTTTTGACATAAAAACAAACGAGCTTCTTGTGCTTGATACCAGCCCATACCCTACTTTGGACGAGATCAGAAATATAGATATAGTTATGAGAAACAGAGATTCAAACGCCGTGTTTAGATCGCCTCTAAAGAGTAAAATAAAACAGATAGCTATAAAGAACAAGATCAGGTACAGCTTTAAAGACAGCTATCTTAAGGCAAAAATGGCGAAGAACGGTACTGTCGGTTCTCTTGGAACAACAGAGCTCGGAAGGCTTATTCATGCGACAAAAGGGGAGATACAGGGAACTACTCTGCAAATCCCTACAATTGGATACCATACCGTCCATGAGACCACTACAAAAAGTGCGGTCGAGAGCATGATCAAAGTTTTAAAAAGTCTATATATATCTCAAGAGATAAAAGGGAAATAATGAGCAATGTGTATGATCTGGTAGACAACCTTCACTTAGAGGATTTGCAAAACGAGACACATCCATCGATATTTGACGAAAATGATGGCTATGAGATGCTAATCCTCAGGCTGCCCGTAATTTTGGATGAGATGATGGTTACTTCTACTGGATTTATCATAACACCTCAAAACAGTTACCTATACGAAAGGGATGAAAAAACACTTAAGCCTTTAGGAAGCCGTTTTGAAGCACCTTATAAGATCCTTGACGACATGGTTGACGAACTTTTAAAAGCTTTTGACGGTTATCGTGACCTTATAGAGGAGATGGAAGAGAGTCTTTACCTAAACAAAACGGCAGATTCATTTATGAACCAATGGCTAAAACTTAAACGTAATATCGTGAGAATAGAAAGAATACTTATTCACGCATCTTCTACCATGGACAGAGCTATTGAATATTATGAAAAAAATGACGACTTTCCCCTAAACCACTATATAGACCTGCATGAGCATATGGAGAGAACGATGAGATCCGCTACTCTTCAGCTATCTAAACTTGATTATCTTTACAATTTTTACAGTGCACGGACGAATGAGAGGATGAATACGCTTATCTATAACCTCACTATTATATCTGCTATATTCTTACCGCTAAATCTGGTTGTCGGTTTTTTCGGCATGAACACAAGCGGTCTGCCTTTTACAGAAGGCGCATCAGGAACAACTAGCGTAATGATCTTGATAGCATGTCTGTCACTTATTACTCTTGTGGTTGTCGGCTTTATAAAAAAGAGGATTTAAAGATTGGGTTTATTATTAAAATAGGCCAAAAGACCTATTTTAGAAGGAGAAATAAAATTTTAGATATTTAGATTAATAAATATCTGAATTTGGGTGGTTAGGCTTACTAATGGGAGTTTGAGCCTCTTTTGTGTCGTAGTGAACTACGTTGTCAGCTTGAAGAGCACCTAATGTCAATGCGATTAATAAAATGATGTTTTTCATCTTGTATCCTTTGGTAAGAACGCGTTACGCTCTAATTTTTTAAATCAGAGAAATTTTATCCGATTTAACTTTTATCTTTCTTATCAGTTTTTAATTACATAGTTGTTTTAAGATTTATTTAAATTTTTTGAAATATTCTTGATTTAAATTTACTATAACTCAGATACAATTCTAAAAATAATAAAGTCAAAAATCTACACAAAAGAACCTCTTTTAAATATTAGGTTTACAAAGCGCCTAAATGCAACAAATAAGCAACCATATTTTCTGTGACGACTTCATCGCAGGGTTAAAACTCGAAACACGGCTTTTGGCAAATCCTTACTATGACTTTCCATACCTTATTATCAAAAATTTCTTCTCAAAATCAATATGCCATGAGATATCAGAGTATGCCTATAATACATCAGAGGGAGAGAAAGCAAAGGTAAAGACAAGAGTTCTAAACAGTGTCGTAGATCCAAGCGTTGATGAGAAGATAAGAAAAACGGTCATACATAAACTCCCTGAACTGCATCAAAGATTATATGAAGAGAATTTTAAAATATATCAGCCAGAGATTGAACGCTTCTTCAGCGTAGCGCTTACGACATCGACCGTTCTTCAGGCACTTGAATATACAAAAGGATCATTTTATATAAAACATTCGGATGATTCCAATGAGCTTGTTGACGAAGCGGGCAAAACAGTAGGTTTTATACAGGTGGCACCTCAACGCAAAATAACCACTGTTTTGTTTACTACTTCTCATAAAAACCATAGCTATGAAGATTATAGTTTCAGCGGAGGAGAACTTCTCTTTAACTATCTTTTTGATGCAGACGGCAAACAGATCAAACTATATCCTCAGGCCGGAGATATGGTGGTTTTTCCCAGCAATCCGATATACAGCCACGAGGTATTGCCCGTAGAAGACGGCTATAGGCTGACTCTGGTTCAGTGGCACAACGCTATTATTGACTAAACTATATCGATAGTTTGAGATAACCCTAAATCCGCTATAATTCCACATGTCAAAATTTAAAGTTTATTCAGATTATTCTCCAGCTGGAGACCAACCAAAAGCCATTGAAACTCTAAGCGATTCTATTTTAAAAGGAAACCGCTATCAAGCCCTAGAGGGCGTGACTGGAAGCGGTAAAACCTACACAATGGCAAGCGTCATAGAAAAAGTGCAGATGCCGACCATCATCATGACGCACAACAAAACACTTGCAGCCCAACTTTACAGCGAGTTCCGCCAGTTTTTTCCGAAAAATCATGTTGAATATTTCGTCTCCTACTACGACTACTATCAGCCAGAAGCGTATATACCGCGCCAAGATCTCTTTATAGAAAAAGACAGTGCTATAAACGACGAGCTTGAGCGTCTTCGCCTCTCCTCAACAGCAAATCTTCTTAGTTATGATGATGTTATCGTCGTTGCATCCGTGTCAGCAAACTACGGTTTGGGGGATCCTGAAGAGTATGAAAATATGGTGCAGTCTATCTCCGTCGGAGACGAAATAGCACAAAAAAAACTTCTCTACAGACTTGTAGAGATGGGTTATGCGCGAAACGACACCTATTTTGACAGCGGTCATATCCGTGTAAACGGCGAAACCCTTGATGTCTATCCGCCGTACTTTGAACAAGAGGCAATCCGAATAGAGTTTTTCGGCGACGAGATAGAAGCGATCTATACATTTGACGTTATAGATAATAAAAAGCTTGAAGAGCACAAAAGTTTTACCATCTACGCGACCTCTCAATTTAGCGTTAGCCAAGAGAAGATGGCCGTGGCAATTAAACGTATAGAAGAAGAGCTTGACGAAAGACTTGCATACTTCCAAAAAGAGAACAAACTTGTTGAGTATCAGCGTCTAAAACAAAGGGTAGAGTTTGACCTTGAAATGCTTCAAACAACCGGAATGTGCAAAGGTATAGAGAACTACTCAAGACTGCTTACAAACAAAAAACCAGGAGAAGCTCCATATACGCTTTTAGACTACTTTGAACTTCATCACAAAGAGTATCTCGTAATTGTCGATGAGTCACACGTTTCACTTCCTCAATACCGCGGAATGTATGCGGGAGATAGAGCAAGAAAAGAAGTTTTAGTCGAATACGGTTTTCGTCTGCCGAGTGCGCTTGATAACAGACCGCTTATGCTTGACGAGTATATACACAAGGCTCCGCACTACCTTTTTGTCTCTGCAACTCCCTCTATCTACGAACTTGAACTATCAAGAACTATAGCAAAGCAGATCATACGCCCTACCGGGCTTCTTGACCCGATTTTAGAGGTAAAATCCTCAACAAACCAAGTTGAAGATATCCACGATGAAATCAAGAAGGTCATAGTAAAAAATGAGCGTGTTCTTATTACCGTTCTTACTAAAAAGATGGCAGAAGCGCTTACTAAATATCTCGCTGACCTTGGAATAAAAGTGCAATATATGCACTCCGATATAGACACAATTGAGAGAAACCAGATAATCCGCTCACTCCGCCAAGGAGAATTTGACGTTCTAATCGGGATAAACCTCCTTCGTGAGGGGCTTGATCTACCAGAAGTCAGCCTTGTCGCCATATTAGATGCCGATAAAGAGGGCTTTTTAAGAAGTGAGACCTCACTCATCCAGACGATCGGTCGCGGGGCCAGAAATGCAAACGGAAGAGTTATTTTATATGCGAATAAGATTACAGGCTCAATGCAAAAAGCGATCGATATAACAAATGCAAGAAGAGAGATGCAGGAGAAATACAACAAAGAGCATAATATTACACCAACTACCACCATCCGTAAACTTGACGAAAATCTCAAAGTTGAAGATTACGGCGGTATTTACCAAAAGCACAAAAAAATGGATAAAATACCCCCTGCAGAGAGAAAAGCCATGATAAAAGAGCTCTCTTTAAAAATGAAAGAGGCAGCACGTGAGCTGAACTTTGAAGAAGCGGCCCGTCTTCGCGATGAGATAACAAAAATTAAAAAACTATAGGATAAAAAACCGATGGAAGATACATTTAGCAACCTTGCTACTTACGGATATATAGGACTTTTCCTTTACTCGCTAGGCGGGGGATTTGTGGCTATTATTGCTGCTGGGGTTCTCTCTTTTATGGGGAAGATGGACTTGACGTTCTCGATAGCCATAGCATTTACTGCAAATGCATTAGGAGACTTCTTACTATTTTATATGGCAAGATACCAAAAAACAATGATGATGGACGGCCTGCGTAAACACAGAAGAAAACTGGCCCTTGCCCACATAATGATGAAGAAAAACGGATCATGGATAATACTGATCCAAAAATTTGTCTATGGCATAAAAACACTTATTCCAATAGCAATCGGTCTTACCAAATATGACTTTAAGAAATTTGCAGTGCTAAATATTTTAAGTGCTGGAGTCTGGGCACTTGCTTTTGGGCTTGGAAGTTACTATTCTGGAAGTTTCTTGATGAATATAGCCGAGACAATAACTCAAAAACCTTGGATCGCGCCTATTGTTTTAGTTGTTTTTGGAGGAGCTTTGTGGCTCTATATGACAAAAGCCACCAAGAAAAAAGTTAAATAGAGAGTTTTTTTAGCTCTCTATCTTTGGTCCTGCTGCAGAGTAGTCAAACTCGCTGTCTTGACTCTGATACTTTTTAAAGTTCTCTATAAACATCTCAGCCAGAGTATCTCTTGTTCTGTCAAACTCATCTTTATTTGCCCATGCATTACGAGGGTTCAGGATCTCAGGATTTATATCTCCCAGAGTCTTTGGAACATGAAGTCCGAATGTTTTTGTAACATCAAATTCGCTGTTCTTTATACTTCCGTCCAAGATTGCATTTATACAAGCACGAGTATCTTTGATGCTCATTCTGTGTCCTACACCATAAGCACCGCCTGTCCAACCAGTATTTACAAGATATACGTTTACTCCGTGCTTATCGATCTTCTCACCTAAAAGCTTGGCATACACCGTAGGATGAAGCGGCAAGAAAGCCTCTCCGAAACATGCACTGAATGTTGCCACAGGTTCGGTAATACCGCGTTCTGTTCCTGCAACTTTTGCAGTATATCCGCTTAAGAAGTAGTACATTGCTTGTTCACGAGTAAGTTTTGAAACCGGAGGAAGAACACCAAAAGCGTCCGCAGTTAAAAAGATTATGTTTTCAGGATGGCTTGCGCCCAAAGATGGTTCATGGTTGTCTATATGTTCTATCGGGTAAGAGACTCTGGTGTTCTCTGTTTTACTTGAGTCTTCATAATCGACCTCGCCGTCATCGTATAACACGACGTTCTCTAACAGAGCACCGGGCCTAATGGCGTTATATATCTCAGGCTCGCTCTTTCCGTCAAGATTTATGACCTTGGCGTAACAGCCTCCCTCAAAGTTAAATACTCCGTTATCATCCCATCCATGCTCATCATCGCCTATAAGTCTTCTATGCGGATCTGTAGAGAGAGTTGTTTTTCCTGTACCGCTGAGTCCGAAGAAAAGTGCAGTGTCACCGCGCTCCCCAACGTTTGCAGAGCAGTGCATCGACAACTTGCCCTCTAACGGCAGCCAGTAGTTCATCATAGAGAAGATTCCCTTTTTCAACTCGCCGCCGTACCATGTACCGCCGATAATTGCCAAGTTATTCTCAATGTCAAAAAGCACAAAAACTTCAGAATTGAGGCCATGCTCCATCCATTTGTCATTAACGGCCTTGCAAGCATTTAGTACCGTAAACTCAGGCTTAAAGTTATCCAGTTCCTCTTCTGTCGGGCGGATAAACATATTTTTAACAAAGTGAGACTGCCATGCTATTTCTGTTACAAAACGTATTGATTTTTTTGAAGCCTCGCTAGCTCCACTGAAAACATCAGTTACGTAAAGATCTTTTCCTGAGAGCTGCTCTCTTGAGAGATCTAAAAGTTCATTAAAAATTTCTTCGCTTATTTTTTGATTTACGTCACCCCAAGCGATATATTGATTTGACGGATAACGATCTACAAAATATTTGTCTTTCGGGCTGCGGCCGGTGAAAATACCCGTGTCCACAGCTGTTGCACCCTTCTTTGTTACAACAC
>JBFEYZ010000048.1:0-11273 GCA_041561855.1 Sulfurimonas sp.
CTGGTCGTATCGGTATCTATGAAGCTAAAACAGGTAAGTTCGTTAAATACATCACTGGTTTAACAACTCCTACGTTTACTTACTCTATCGAGCACAGACAAACTATTCCAGGTGCATAATTTGCATCTTCTCTCCCTTGCGGAGAGAAAACTTTTTTTATATTAACAATTAAGTTTCTCAGCTAAAAAATACTCATAAACTATAAATAGCATCTAAAGCTTCAGCTATACAGCAATAAAAAAAAATTAATAATTTTTGACAATATTAAGCCAAAATTCAAGCTTGGTTTGGCTAGAATAATAGACAAAGGTAAAGAGATAATTATGAAAAAAAGTATACTAATATCACTCGCTTTAACTTCTCTTATATCTGCAAATGAGGCAGATGGAAAGAAGGTATTTGAAACTTATTGCTGGGGATGTCACCATCAGATTTCCGAAGCATTCGGTCCATCATTTACAGAAATAGCTTCTAAACGCTCTTATGAAGAGATTCAGGCATATATTTTAGATCCTGAGTCTATGTATAAAGCATTTGGATATAAACGTACGGTAATGACAAAATTAAAGTTAACAGATAAAGAGAGAGAGAGTATTGCAAAATATGTTCTCTCGTACAAAGGCAAATAAATGTTTAGATTATCAAACCTCATATCGTCGGTCGTTGAGGGCAAACCGGAGAGAGTTCTTGACGGCTCCATCGCAATATGGAATTTCACAAACCGTTGTAATCTCTCATGTCTTCACTGCTACTCCAAATCAACACTTGATGAAGTTGATACGCTAACGACACCGCAGATTAAAAAAACAATTTTAGAGATGAAAGAAAACGGTGTAAAGTTTATTATATTCTCGGGCGGGGAACCTCTCACAAGAAAAGACCTTTTTGAGATCGCAGATTTTTGTAAAGCAAACGGAATCATCACATATCTATCAAGCAACGGTCTATACTTTACAAAAGGAAATATCGAGCGTATTGTAAATACTTTCAACTACGTAGGTGTAAGCATAGACGGCGACGAACCGACACATGATCACTTTAGAGGGCTTAAAGGCGCATTTAAAGAGACGCTTAAAGCTGTTCAACTTGCAAATGCAACAGGAGCCAAAGTAGGAATAAGATTTACTGTAACAAAAGATACGATCAACTCTTTGGAGTACATTTTTGATCTTGCAGAGAAAGAAAATATTCCAAAAATCTATATATCTCACCTTGTATATTCCGGACGTGGGCTAGATAATCTAAAAATGGATCTATCAAAGGAACAAAGAAGAGAAGCAGTCGAGTTTATACTTGACAAAGCATTTGAATATTACGAAACTGGTAGAGATATAGAGATAGTAACTGGGAATATGGAGCAAGATGCAATACTGTTCTTAAACAGATTTGCTCAAAAATATCCTCATCTCAAAGAGGCAATGAGAGAGCGTCTTGTATCTTGGGGAGGAAACAGTGCAGGTCGTAAACTATTGAACATTAACAGCGAAGGTGACGTAAGGCCTGACCCGTTCTTCCCGTTAACCGTAGGAAATATAACTAAACAGGATTTTGGTGAGATTTGGCAAAGCGGCGAATTGTTGGATCAGTTGAGGATTCATCCTAGACGTCAGATAAGCGGTATCTGTTCAGAATGTGAACAGATAGATATTTGTAACGGCGGCTCCAGATCAAGAGCCTATGCGATCACGGGTGATCTCTGGAGCGAAGACCCGTCATGCTACCTAAGCGAGCAAGAGAGAAGGAAAAATTAATGAAAATAGATAAAATAATATTAGGCGCGTCCCTTTTGGCAGCACTTTTTATAAATGCTCAAGCCAAAGGACTAAATCCGATACTTGCTGAATTAAGAGGCAGTGATAAGATATTTGTTGTTGAAAGGGAAAACAGCTCGCTTGCAGTTATTGATCATGGACTTACAAGCAACCATATGGACGGCATGCACGACATGAATCACGGTGTTGTAAAATTTTATGATAATGACGGATATGTAATATCCCGTGACGGATATATTATAAAGTTTGACCCTGTTCAAGAAAAAATCGTAAAAAAGTATAAAACAAGTGACAGTGCAATCGGCTTTACCGTAACAAAAAACTATATAGCCGTTGCAAACTATGCCAAAAAAAGCGTTGATATTCTAGATAGAGATTTAAACCCGATCAAGTCATTTGAAACAGGTTCAAAAAATGTTGGTATCAAGCAGTATAAGAACTACCTTATTTTCTCTCAGATGGACAATGACAAGATCACTGTGCTAAAAGATAAAAATGAGGGCAAAGGGCTGCCTGATTTTGATATATACAAAGAGTTCGAAGATGTAGGTGTAATGCCTTTTGACGCAATGATAAAGAACAACCATTTTATTACCGGATTTTTTAAAAGCCCATACTTCGGCGTTGTAGATCTTGATACAATGACATACTCAAAAATCGACATTTTGCTTGAGGATAGAAAGCCTGTGCTCAAAGTTCCTCATTTTGGTTTTTGGAGTATAAGCGACGGTCACGTTTTCATACCTGCTGTCGGTAACAACAAGGTTCTTGTCTATACTTCTGATTTTAAATTTGTAAAAAATATAGAGACCGAGGGTCTTCCTGTCTTTACCGCTCTTAGTCCGGATCAGAAATACATGGCGGTTACGTTTAGCGGCGATAAATTTCCTGTTATTCAGATCATAGACACTCAAACTCTTGAGATTGTAAAAAGATTCGAATTTGACGGAAAAGTTCTGCACGTAAGATGGTCTAATCTTAGACCAAATCTATACATATCCGTAAACGACACAAATAAAATTGCAGTTATAAACACAAAAGATTGGTATCTCTCTCGTGAGATATTCAACATTAAAAAACCATCCGGTATATTTATTTACGAAGAGGAAAACAAATAATGGGTAAAGTCTATTTAACCGGTGCAGGACCGGGTGATATTGAGTTATTAACTATAAAAGCACTTAGAGTAATCAAAGAAGCGGATGTGATCATTTATGATCGCTTAGCCAATCCGGATATTCTAAAAGAGGCAAAAAACGGCTGCGAATTTGTTTACGTAGGAAAAGAAGACGGCAGACATATCATGCCTCAAGATGACATTAATGAAGTGATCTACCAAAATGCCCTTAAATATGAAAACGTAGTGCGCCTTAAAGGGGGAGACCCTTTCGTTTTTGGACGCGGCGGAGAAGAGGCTCTTTATCTGCGTGATAGAGATATTAAGTTTGAAGTCATCCCCGGAATCACCTCTTCTATAAGTGCTCCGGCATATGCAGGTATCCCTGTAACGCATCGCGGTATTGCCGTAAGTTTTAGAGTTGTAACAGGTCATGAGTCTCCTCATAAAAAAGAGTCTCAGATTCCATGGGAAAACTTTAAAACTGATGATACAATCGTCTTTTTGATGGGTCTTCACAACCTTCCAAAGATCTCCAAAAAACTTATTGCGATAGGAAAAGCAAAAGATTATCCTTGCGCCGTAATATCAAAGGGAACAACAAAAGATCAGAGTGTTGTTGTAGGTACATTGGAAAATATTGTAGAAAAAGCTAAAGATGTTCCGACACCTGCGTTAATAGTCGTAGGAAGAGTCGTTGAACTTAGAGAACAGTTACAGTGGTTTGAGGAAAATGTCTAAAAAACAAGATACTTCTGAAGCGGTTTTAATCGCACCAAATATCTACTGGGTCGGTATGCACCTAAAAAACGACCCTTTTCAATGCCATCCATATTTAATTAAAAACGGCAACGAATCAATTCTAATCGATCCGGGCTCCATGATAGAGTTTGATGAAACAGTTAGAAAAGTAAAGACGGTTCTAGATATAAGCTCCATAAAATATATTATTCTCCACCATCAAGACCCGGATCTGGCAGCTGCCGTACCTGAGATAGAGAAACTTATAAACAGAGATGACCTCCAAATTGTAACTCACTCAAGAATGTCTCTTTTGATAAAGCACTATCTTATAACCTCAAGCTATTATGAGATAGATAAGAACGGTTATCAGCTCCTGACATCAAGCGGCTTTAAACTTGAGTTTTTAACTACTCCATACTGCCATTCTCCCGGAGCGTTTGTCAGTTATGACCCTGATTCAAAAATCCTTTTTTCAGGAGACATATTCGGAGGGATAGAGGAGTCTTGGGATTTTTATGCTGATGATAGCTATTTTTTCAAAGCCAAGCAATTTCATCAGGAGTATATGCCTAGTAAAGATATCTTCAACTATGCGCTTAGCAAAATAGAGAAGCTTGACATTGAGATAATCGCTCCTCAGCACGGTTCCATTATAGAGAAAAAATATATACCCAAACTGATACATGATATGAAAAACCTCGACTGCGGGCTCTATATAGATAACAAATATAATCAGGAACTTATAGACACCATAGATGAGCTAAAGAAGAAAGAACAATCATTGAGAGAGAGGAACCTTATGCTCTCAGAACAGTCAAAAAGAGCTGAGATAGGAGAGATGATCGGAAACATTGCCCATCAATGGCGCCAGCCATTGGCAATCATAAATACATCTCTGGCGATCCTAAAAGAGAAAAACCAAGCAGATATGCTTAAGAAGGATGAGATAGCGGACAGGCTGGAAAAAATGGAGAAAAGAGTGATCTATATGTCCGAGACAATAGAAGATTTTATGAGCTATTATACTCCGGATAGAGAAAAATCTTGGTTTAGCGCTAACGAAGCTGTTGAGAAGGCTCTTGATATAGTAAATCTTAAATCTAATGAGAGAGGGATAAACCTAAACCTGCTTCTTAACAGCAAATATAAGATCTACGGACTAATGAATGAATTTGTACAGGTAATCGTCTCTATATTATCAAATATTAATGACTTGATAGCCATTAAAAAGATGATAGATCCGGATATAACTATATCGCTATATGAAGACAACGGGTACATCACACTCTCTATCAAAGATAACTGCGGAGGAATTGATGAAAAAAACCTAAGCAAAATATTTGACCCCTACTTTACCACAAAGCACAAATCGATAGGCACGGGGTTAGGTCTGCATATTGCAAAAATGATCATAGAGGAGAACATGGGCGGTATCTTGAGCGCAAGAAATGTCCACTCAAAAGATCATAAGACCATTGGGGCAGAATTCAACATAAAGATAAAAAATGAAAATTGAAAAGATCAAAGACATATCTATTTTACTGGCAGAGGATGAGGCAGAGTTACGTGAGACTCTGTCTGAATATCTACAAATATTCTTCAACAGAGTATATACGGCATCGTGCGGAAATGAAGCATATGATATATATAAGCAGAAAAGTCCTAATATTATTTTAACAGATATAAGCATGCCTAACCTTGACGGTCTGGATATGATCGCAAAAATAAGAAAGTATGACAAGGAGACGAAGATCATAGTGATGAGCGCCCACTCGGATCAGGAGAAACTGCTTCACGCTATAAAGCTTCATCTGGAGACTTATCTTATTAAACCGATAAAAACCGATACCCTGAAGAACATTCTCTTGGATACTGTCGACCTTATAAGAAAAACTACCAACCGAACGTACGTGACAGATACAACATATTGGGATTATGACACAAATACTCTGTGGGAAAACTCTAAAGAGATAAAACTAAGAAAGATGGAAAACCTTCTGCTAAGACTCCTTTTTTCAGAACCTAATCACTGTTTTTCCGCGGAAGAGATATTTAAATATCTCCACGAAGGAAAAGAAGAAAAAGAGTTCTCATCACATGCAGTGACTTCACTTATGAAGCGTATCCGTACAAAAATGCCTGATGGCGTTATCCATAATATATACGGATTAGGATACAAGGTTATCCCTATATAAGAGTTTTAAAAACTCTTAATATTTATGCAGTTCATGCTTCTTATATAGCTCTTTCGCCTCTTCATTTCCTGCATCTATCGCTTTTTGCGCCCACTCTTTGGCTTTTGCAAATTTCTCTTGGTTGCAATATATCTCAGCTAAAAGATAATAGGCCGTTTCATCACCGCCTGCAGCATTTTTTTCAAGCCATTTAGATGCCTTATCAAACTCTAAAAGCTGCATGTAAACACGTCCTATATTCTGCTGGGCTATCTTATGCCCTGAAACTGCGGCACTCTCTAAGAGCTCTGAAGATTTTGTAACATTTAGATCAACACCGTCGCCTCTGTAATACATGAGAGCCAGATCATACTGCGCATTTACGTTATTCTGATCTGAAGCCTTGCTAAGAAGTTCAAATGCCTTTTTGCTGTCCTGCTTTACGTTATTACCTCGCAGATAAAACATTCCCAGATCATACTGTGCGTTTACGTTGCCGTTGTCTGCTGACTTCTCAAGCCACTCTATTGATTTTTGAGTATCTCTTTTTGTGCCTAAACCGTTTGCGTATAAATAACTAAGCGCACTCTGCGCTACTGCGTCTCCGCTCTTTGCATTTTTTTCATAAAGTTCAAACGCTTTATTGTAATCACCCTTTTTAAAAGCGTCCAAAGCTGCCCCATTATCGGCATTCAGATTTAAAAACAACAAAAACCCAACAACTATAACTCTAAACATTTCCCCATCCTTTAAATTTCAATACCTTATTATACACTCGGCTTTTTAATCTTTTGCAACTGATCCACAATTTTCACTACAACTAGATCAGATGTAACGTTTATGGATGTTCTAGCCATATCCAAAATCCTGTCAACAGCCACTATCAATGCTATATATTCAACGGCAAGGCCGAGCTGATTTAAAATCACAACCATCATGACCAGCGATGCGCTAGGAAGTGCTGCAACCCCGACACTAAGTGCCACAACTGTTACTCCAAGCCAAAGCTGATCTGCAAAACTGAGACTGACTCCCGCGAGATGTGATATATACAACACAGCTATCGTAAGATATGCCGCCGTACCGTCCATTGAAACTGTAGCACCCAAAGGGAGTACGAAAGAGGCATTTTTTTTATCGACACCTCCAACCTCTTCTACAACGCGCATGGATACCGGCAGAGTTGCCGTACTTGATGCTGTTGAGAAAGCCATAATCGACGCTTCACGAATATCACTGAGATATCTAAACGGATTAATTCGCCCAAATAAAGCCAGAATCGCAGGCAGAGTTATAAGAGCATGTATCAGCAAAACGGTTATGACCATAAGTATATATTTCCAAAGACCTGCGATTACCTCAACGCCCTGCTCGGCAACGACATACGATATAAGGCTGAAAACGCCTATCGGCGTAAGTTTAATTATCCACTCTGCCATCGTAAGTATTGCATTTGTAACTGCCGTAAAAAAATCCAGCATCAGCTGCTTTCTCTGCTCTTTTAAATGCAGCGAGGCTATTCCAAACAGAGCAGAAAAAACTATGATCTGCATCATCGAACCATTTGCCAAAGCATGAAATATATTTGTCGGGATAAAACTTAGGATCATCGAGCCAAACGAGAGAGGTGCAATTTCGGAAGCTTTTGTATACTCAAGGCCCTGAACGGATACCGCTTCTCCTATCGGAACCATATTCATAACTAAGATAGCCGTCAGAACAGCAAGTGCCGTCGTCAAAATATATAGCACGACCGTTCTAAGCCCGATACTCTTTAAAGTATGCAGGCTTCCTAGCCCGACTATCGAAACATAGATACTCGAGAAAACGAGCGGGACTACAAGCATCTTTAAAAAGCTTATAAACATATCCCCTATTATCCGCTGTTTTAACGCTGCCTGAGGAAAGAAAACTCCAAATAGAACTCCAAGCACTATACCTAAGAGAACCAATCTGTTAATGGTGGAGTACTTTTTGATTTTTTGTATCATCAGCTAAGAACTCTACAATAAGATATATGTTGCAAGTGCCAAAAAGCTGAAAAACCCCACAACATCCGTAACCGTAGTAAGAATGACGGTGCTTCCAATTGCCGGATCTACATCTACTCTTTTAAGAAAGAGCGGTATTGCCGCTCCAAACAAACCTGCCATTAAAAGATTTATGATCATACTTAAGGCGATTACAATACCCAGCATATTTATCTCAAACCAGACAGCAGCTACAACACCCATAACAACGGCAAATATAAATCCGTTCATCAAAGAGATAAGAACCTCTTTTTTTATGATCCTCATAGCATCGCCTTTTGATATTCCGCCCAAAGCCAACTGTCTTACGACGACGGTCAGACTCTGAGTCCCCGCATTACCACCCATTGAAGCAACTATCGGCATCAAAACGGCAAGCGCTACCATACTCTGCAAAGTATCTTCAAAAAGAGCTATAACAATAGAGGCTACTATTGCCGTAAACAGATTGATTCCGAGCCAAGAAGCTCGTTTCTTGCCTGCTCTAAATATCTCATCATACTCTTCGGCATCATCATCGACTCCGGCAAGATGGTACATCTGCTCCGTTGCATGCTCATTGATGATGTCATAGATGTCATCGGATGTTATACGGCCAAGCAGAATTCCATAGGCATTTACAATAGGCATTACAGAGAGGTCATACTCTTCAAAATAGTGGACGACGTCTTTGATGTTCTCTCTGTCTTCTGCCTTTTTAGGTTCAAAACTATCTTCGCTCTGCTCTATGTTCTCTATAAGCGCCTTGCTAAAATCAAAAACCAGCAGATCATCTAATCCTACGGTATAAAGGAGTCTGCTGTCGTTTCCTATTATAAAAAGATTCTGTATATTCTCTATCTTTTTTTCACGTCTTAGATCCGCAAACCTCTTTATTACATCATGTACGATCTCATCTTTGTATGCAGTAAAAACTTCAAGCTGCATATAGGCACCGGCTTCATCTTCATCGTAAGTCTGAAGTTTTATAATCTCTTTCTTGTCGTCTTCGTCAAGTGTGTCAAAAACCTTTAAAGCTACGCTCTCGTCAACCTCTTGAAGTTCATGCATAAAGTCGACTTGGTCATCTGACTCTAACGCTAAGACCGCATCACGAAGCTCTTCAACGCTAAAATTCTCTACGACATCATCAAAATATCTATCAGGAAGCGCAAGGGCTACGTCACCTATAAGATCTTTTGGTACAAGCTTTAATGCGGCGCTAAACTCGGCATCGTCAAGCTGCTTAAGTATCTTTGCAATATCCGATGGGTGAATTTCGCTGGGTTCATGAGCATTTAGATACTCTTCTAGTTTATTCATACCGCAGCTATCTTAGAATGTAGCTTTTATCAAAAGATCGACCTGATCACGTACGCACATAAACATCAAACAAGGCATCTCAACACCGTAATCACTCATTAGCATCATAGAAGTAGCCTCTATGACCAAACTGCCGTCTACGGTTGTTATTTTAGCATCTGCACTCAGCTCTCTTTTTTCTCCGTGGAAATCAAGCGTACCGTTAATAATATAACTATTCTCTTGTTCTGTTTTTACTATATTTGATATTGTATATGTGGCAAAAGCAAACTTAGCCGCTTCAACCTCTTCATACATACTCTTGTCTCTATCACTTTTATCACTTGTAAATAGAGTCATCTCAACCCAAAACTTACCCTTGATAGTAGTAATATCATTATTCTCTATAGTTATATCTGCCTTTAAATAGTTGTTTATAGGATCGATGGTACTATCCATCATCATCTCTGTATGTGCAGCCACATAACCGCTTTTCAACTCTAAATTGATCGCAAACAGAGGAAGCGCCAAAAGCAACATCGTGAATATTTTTTTCATCTTAAATCCTTATTATTATATTGATACAATTTTAGCATATATTTTATTTAGTGCAGGGCTCTAGAGAGAGCAACCGCCAAACCAAGACCGGATGCCATCCAGCCGACAAAGACCATCATAAATGCAAGCTTGGTTATGCTTGCCTCTTTACTTAAAGTTGTAAATACGACCACGTTGTAGTAAGATATCGTAAAAGGGTAGATCATAGCAAGAAGCAGCGGCTGTTCTAAATATGAAAGAGCGTAGCTTAGTGCAAAAATAAATGCTATAAAAATATGTTTTTTTATTATTGAGACTTTAATAAAATATGCACCGATCAGCCCTAAAAGGTGAAATGCAATGATTGTAAAAGTATAGTGGGACCATATATCCATCTGTGCATGTCTTGAGAGGGTTTCAAAGAGGTTTGAATCCAGAAATATCCATAACATCAACGGCAGATACTGCAGATATGGATGCGATGCCTCTTTTGCATCAGTCTCTACAATATAACCTCTGAGTGCAAAAGCACTAAAGAGCGCAATTGAGGTAGCTGCAACTGCCATATATACCCTACTCTCAGCATCGTAAGTGAAAAAGTATGTGCCTATCGTGTATGCTATCGCAAGAGCTAAAAGAAGCTCTTTTTGCTGTTTTGCTTTAAAGAGATATATCCCAAGCGGGGCCATAATACCGACTGAGAGGCCAAGCAGAATAAGCGTTAAAGTGTTGTAATTTGGATATATAAATGACAAAAGCAGCTGCAAAGAAAGAGCAATTATTATCTTATGTATAGGATTGTTGATTCTGCCCCATGAAAAACCGCCCAATACGGTACCTGCCACTCCTCCTGCAAACATCGGAAAAAGTGTTATCATATCTGAGTTATAGTGTTCGGCGATACCTGTTTGAACTATCAAGAGATAAAAACAGAGCTCAAATCCAAGAAGTAAGACAAGTGCTAAAGAGTGAATCATAGGCGGCTTCTAAAAATAAGATATAAAAGAGCATACAAGATGTCATAAAAACCCACAAGAAGCCCTAACATGTCTATTGTTCCCAGATAAAATAGAGATAGAAACAGAGTTCCTGTAATTAATCGCGCTACCGAGGTAAAATATGCGAAAAGATGTGCCTCTTTTGCTATTCCCATAAGATGCAAGATTCCCACAAATCCCATAAACCCAAATACTATGTAGTAGTAAGGGGTAAAATAGAATCCTAAAAACTCAAAAAGCAGCGGTGCAGATAAAAATAGTATCAAAGCGCCAAGACCATCTGAGGCAAAACCATTTAAATGGTAAAGTTCAAGTAAAGACAACTTTGAAAATTTCATCTTTTTTACAATAAAATATATAATTCCAACAACGGCTAAAATACCGCCAAAGAGGCGAATCCACCACATTGATATAACATCGATTGCAAAAACTCCGGCTTCATCAAAACCAGCCAAAGTTAAAGAGATGAAAATTATTCCGATAACAAGAAGCCAGAAGTTCATAAACTTCTCGGGCAGTTTGTAAAAATATTTCAATACGCTTAGCGACATAAAAAATATCCCAAGTCCGATGGCGACGTGTGCATGTGCGACTACCAGGTCATTTCTATGAAACGGCCA
>JBFEYZ010000049.1:0-11252 GCA_041561855.1 Sulfurimonas sp.
AGGTGCATCAGCACTTAGAGACAGTGTAAACCGTATATCTGACGTACAAGAATACCGCGCTGTGATAGATGACTTTTTTAGTAATAGCGAGATAGTTTGTTAAAGATAAGTAAATCAATTAAGACATTAGACCACAGTGATATAGGCGATAATCTACTGCATTATGACTATAACGTAAAACATCTTCTCTCTCTGATAAGAAGAGGAGTAAGCAAAGACGATCCTCATTATTTAAGCTCATACCGCTCTTTTGAGGGCGAAGTTTTTGAAAATTTTATCTATGAAAAACTCCTTATCTATGCCGTAGAAAATGAAGATATTGAAAAGTTTGTTTTAAAGGGTTTTCATCAAGATAAGATAAAGGCTCATGCAAACACGCTATCAATAAGCGAAAAACAGCAGATAGTGTATAGAACGAAAAGCAGAGAGATAAGCGAATTTGACGCTATGCTCATTACAAAAAACAAAGAACTCTATTTTGTAGAGATGACGCTTGTAAAATCGGTGCTCAAGCTCAGAAAAAGACTTAGAAAGAAAAAAGCGCTTTTAGAGATAATATTTCCAAACTATGAGATTAAAGCTCTTATTATTTTAAACGAGGGAGCTACCGGAGTAAGACAATTGCCATCTTATTGTACGGTTTGGCTGACAGAGGGTTTTTCTGCAAATGATGTACTTGAATACATTGTAGATACCGATGCAAAAAAGCTGCTGCCCAAAAAGAGAATCAAGTCTACAAAGATGATAGAAGCGCACTCCTTAAAACTATATCCTTTTAGATACTACAATACTATTTCATGGATTACAAAGACTATCAACAGCAATAAGAAGCATATACTCGATATGAACTTTTTAATGAGTGAGAAGATTCAGAGGTACCATGATCTGTATAATAAGTTTTATATCGGTTATATAGATGCCGCACAAATGAGAGATGAGTTAAAGTTAGACAGCAGCTGTAAAGATGACCAGCGTGTTATTGTAGCTCTTGAAAAGAAACACTCTGATGAGATAGTGCTTACTTACTATATACAAATTACGCGAAAAAGTTTATATCTCTATTCGTTTGAAGATGATAAAGTCGTAAAAGAGAAGAAAGATCCATATGGAATAACAGTGACTGAAGTCTATCATATAAGTAAGATGATGGATGAAAAATATAGACTGACTACGGCAAATCTAAATACGATCAAAAAGCTTTTGGAAAACAGATTCAGCCAAAACGCTTCTTAATCTAAACCTCATATCTAACAGAAGCAGCCTTCTCTTTATAGGCCTGAAAGTACTCTTTTGAGTCTTCGTTGCTGCCATTTAAAAAATTATCCAACTCTTGGTGCCTGCTTTGTAAAATAGATTCAAAATCATCCTGTGTTGTAGGTCTGTTATGTGTAAATCTATCAAGTAGAATATTGTTTTTTCCCATAAGTACAAGATAACTCTGTTCGCCGAAATCAAGCATAACTACGCTGTTTTGTTCATCTAGAGATTTTTGGAATCTTATAGTCACATCGTTGTTTGAGATGCTAGGCTGTTTTATCTTTGTAGGCTCTGTAGGATTACTTTCTGCAAATAGCCAGGAAGATGTTTTTTTCGTGTTTGGCTGAGTCGATACTCTTTTTTTAATATAGAAAAGTATGATTATACCGATAATTAAAATCGCTATAACTATGTAGTAACTTTGTTCTATGTCGTCACTCTTTTTTGTCGGAAGAGAGGCTAGTGCGGGAGATTCTGCTTGTTGCGGCTTTGCAGTGCTCTGTGGCGCCGGTGCAGCAGTAGTAAATCTTAATCTAAGTCCGTAAGAGTCTGATGTTTTTGATGCCTGAAGAGTTATTGAAGGCGGTACGTTTGCAGAAATCTGGGTATAGCCGGACATAGGGGTTATAGTAATTGATTTTATATATTTTGATGAGAGTTTTTTCACTTTTGCAGATTCTATAGATGCATCTTCAAGTTTTATCAAGATGTTCGAGTCACTTAAACTCTGTTTTATAAGACCTTCATACGGAGTATCAAAGGTGATCATGACATCAACCCTGTCTGTTCTGTCGTAGATGTTATAGCTTAGTATCTTTGAAGCATATAAAGAAAATGGAAGTATAAAAATCAAGAGTAGTTTTATCATAGTCTCTCTTTGGCAAGATGGTACAAGACGGCACTTGAGTCAAGTATCTCATTTATACGGATAGCAAGATTTTTTTCATATACCATAACCTCGCCTTTTCCTAAAATACGACCGTTTACATATGACTCAACACTCTCGCCGGCAGGTTTTTTAAGGTCTATGATAGAACCTTTTGTAAGTTTTAATATATCGCCTATCGAGAGTTCGGTCTCTCCTAGTTCAGATACGAATTCAACTTCCATGTCAAGCAGACCGGAATAGTCCATCCAAGATAGTTCTCTCTCCGGGTCAAAAGTAAACTCTTTTGCTCCATAGGTGCGTCTTTTTTTATTCAACTATAGTTCCTTAATAGCGATGATCATCTCGTCATCCTCTACTTTTAAGACTTTTGCGTTGTCGTACTTAAAGTCAAAAATATCGATCTTCTCGAAATGCGGAGTGGACATATTGTACGACTCCGACTCATTTTGGCTTGCCAGAACCTTTGCGCTTCCGATTATCAAGTTTGCGGTCTCAAGGGTCATGTCTATCAAAGTATCCTCATCGCTCTCGTCTTCTTCTAACAGAAGTGTAGATATTCTCTGTGCAAAACTGGGCGTTGCACCGATATAAACTCTATGCTTGTTGCCGTCTATACTTTCTATATCAATATAAGCAATAACCGTTCTCGTTTTAGTTACGTTGTCATGCATCTCATAAGGTAGCCTGATCTGATGGATACAGAAATTTTTTGAAGCTTCTATAATTGTGTTTAACATTCTTTGACCCCTATTTGGGAAATTATACATAAGGCCACCTCTAAAAATTCTTAATATATTTTTGTGGAGCGTATTATATTGAATTTAGATATTGCATTAAGATGATATAATTCCAAAAAAAGTTTTAATGATGGTAGAGTTGATTTTTTTAGGTGTCGGTATCGGTTTGCTATCGGGTTTTTTCGGCATCGGCGGCGGAACCATACTTATTCCTATATTACTGCTTCTTGGATATGAGATAAAAGAGGCTATTGGTATATCTGTCGTTCAGATGCTCATTAGTTCGCTATACGGAAGCTACCTTAACAATAAAAAAGGGACACTTGATGTTCCTATGGTCTTTACAATAGGCGTTGGCGGCTTCGTTGGAGGACTTTTTAGCGGCTTTTTGACATCGCTTTTTAGCGACCTGACATTAGAATTGATATTTTTGACATTCGCACTCTTCGCACTTAGCAGGCTATTTTTTAAAACAAGTGCAAGTGTAGTTCAAAAAGATGTCAACAGGTCAGTTCTGTTTCTTATAGGTTTTTTTGTAGGTCTAATATGTATGCTTATAGGAGTCGGGGGAAGTATAATCTTAGTGCCTGTTTTGGTTAGTTTTTTACATGTAGATATTAAAAAAGCAATATCTGCGGGACTCTTTTTCGTAGTTTTTTCATCAGTTTCTGGAGTTATATCTCATACATTGAGCAGAGATGTAGACTTCTTAAGCGGAATAATCATAGGAATTGCATCGCTAATAGGAGTGTACGTCGGCATCTCTCTTAAAGATAGGGTGGGTTCTGATTTACAGAAAAAATTATTAGCAGGTTTTTATCTGTTAATTGTTATATACTTGATACAGAGAATATTATTTTAGAGGAATATAGATAATAAATGAAAAAAAGAGATGTTATTAAAATAGTCGGTGCAAGAGAGAATAACTTAAAAAATATATCGCTTGAGATCCCAAAAAACGAGCTGGTGGTATTTACCGGTCTTAGCGGAAGCGGAAAATCGACTTTAGCTTTTGATACTTTGTATGCGGAAGGGCAGAGACGCTATATGGAGTCTCTTTCATCTTATGCAAGGCAGTTCCTTGACCGTGTGGGAAAACCGGACGTAGACAAGATAGAGGGGCTTACTCCCGCTATTGCCATTGATCAAAAAACAACTTCTAAAAATCCACGCTCAACTGTAGGGACTATTACAGAAATATATGATTATTTAAGACTTCTTTATGCAAGAATCGGCACCCAGCACTGTCATAAGTGCGGCAAGGTGGTCTCTCAGATGAGTGCTTCTGATATTATTGCCGAAGTTGCCAAACTTCCCCAGGGCGCAAAACTTGTTCTTTTGGCTCCTTTAGTACGTGAAAAAAAGGGAAGTTTTCATGATATATTAGAGTCTTTGGTGCATAAAGGGTATGTACGTGCCATGATCGACGGCGTAATGGTAAGGCTAGATGAAGAGATAGAGCTGAGCAAAACTAAAAAACATACTATAAAGGTCGTTATCGACAGGGTTGTGGTCAAAGATGAGAACAAAGAGAGAATAGCCGCAGATGTTGAAAAAGCACTCAAAGAGAGCTACGGCGAGCTTGAGATAGAGATACTAAATCATGAAGAGCTTGGACTTAAGAGTTCCAGTATCCACTACAGTGAGCACAATGCA
Organism: Sulfurimonas sp.; assembly: GCA_041561855.1. GTDB lineage: Bacteria > Campylobacterota > Campylobacteria > Campylobacterales > Sulfurimonadaceae > Sulfurimonas. The sequence goes on from JBFEYZ010000049.1 coordinate 4,540, forward strand.
TGTTTTGACTGTAAGATAAGTTTTGATCCTCTTGAGCCGCTATCATTCTCTTTTAACTCTCCAAAGGGCGCTTGTGGCGAATGTGACGGACTAGGACTTCGCTACGCACTTGACCATGATAAGATAATCGACAGAGATCTCTGCATAGAAAAGGGCGCAATCAAGATAGTATACGGATTTAACAAAGGGTATTACTTTACTTTTTTAAAGGGTTTTTGTGCAGCAAACGACATAGACATAACACTCCCGTACTCGGAACTGCCTGAGTATAAACAAAAAGCGATACTGCACGGCGGTATCGATGAAGTGAGTTTTTTATGGAAAAACCATGAAGTAAAGCGGGTCTGGCCCGGAATAATCAAGATAGCCTACGATATGTTCAAGGACGAGAAAGAGTTGGCTGACTATATGAGTGAAAAGGTATGCAGTGTCTGCAGGGGACACAGGCTTAAAAGAGAATCTCTTGCAGTAAAAGTAGCAAATAAAGGCATTTCTGATATTTTGGATATGCCTATTGCAAAGAGCTATGAGTGGTTCAAAGAAGAGGGCAACTTCTCGGCTCTTTCAAAGCAGAATGAGCAGATATCCGCACCTATTTTAAATGAGATAAGAGAGAGACTTTACTTTTTGTTTGATGTAGGTCTGGGCTACATTACGCTCGGGCGTGATGCAAGGACTATCAGTGGAGGAGAGGCGCAAAGAATCCGCATCGCTTCACAGATAGGCAGTGGTTTGACGGGCGTTTTATATGTTTTGGACGAGCCGAGCATCGGACTGCACGAGAGGGATACGCTAAAGTTGATCCGTACGCTTCGAAGCTTGCAGGAGAAGGGAAACAGCGTTATAGTCGTCGAGCATGACAAAGAGACAATTGAGAGTGCAGACTTTATCGTAGATATAGGAGCAGGTGCGGGAAAATTCGGCGGAGAGGTCGTTTTTGCAGGAGAGCTTGATAAGCTCAAAAAGGCAAAAACATTAACTGCCGACTATCTTTACGGCAGAAAAAAGATAGAGTATTTTTATAGAAGAGCGCAGGATAAATTTATAGAGATTAAAAATGTAACGCTTAACAACATAGATAATCTAAGCGCAAAAATCCCTCTAAATAACTTTGTCTGCATAACCGGTGTAAGCGGAAGCGGAAAGAGTTCTTTGATGCTTCAGACACTTCTTCCGACAGCAAGAGAGCTGTTAAATCATGCAAGGAAAGTCAACAAAGTAGCGGGCGTAGAGATAACCGGGTTAGAGCATGTGGACAAAGTCATCTATCTTGATCAAAGTCCTATAGGGCGTACTCCGAGATCAAATCCTGCAACATACACAGGCGTCATGGATGAGATAAGAAATCTTTTTGCACAGACAAAAGAGGCGCAGATAAGGGGCTATACAAGTTCTAGATTTAGTTTTAACGTAAAAGGCGGAAGATGTGAGAAGTGTCAGGGTGAGGGCGAGAATAAGATAGAGATGCACTTTTTGCCCGACATAATGGTCAAGTGTGACACATGTAAGGGCACACGCTACAATCAACAGACATTAGAGGTCTTTTATAAAGGCAAAAACATATCGGAAGTTCTCAAGATGAGCGTCGATGAGGCGTATGAGTTTTTTAAACCTATTCCAAAGATTAATCAGATCATGTCCACACTTGTCGATGTCGGTCTTGGCTACATCACTTTGGGTCAAAATGCCGTAACGCTTTCAGGCGGAGAGGCGCAGAGGATCAAGCTAAGTAAAGAGCTCAGCCGCAAAGATACGGGCAAGACACTATATATACTTGACGAACCGACTACGGGGCTACATTTTGCAGATGTGGACAGGCTTACGGGAGTGCTTCACAAGTTCGTAGAGCTTGGCAACTCAGTGCTTATAATCGAGCACAACTTAGACATGATAAAAAATGCCGACTATATTATAGATATGGGACCTGAGGGCGGAAGCGGAGGCGGACTTATAATCGCTGAGGGAAGCCCTGAAGAGTTGGCGCAAACATATAAGAAAACAGGCTCATATACAGGCGAATATCTGAAAAAAGAGTTAGCGCTGCATAAGTAAGATCGCTATATTTGAGGAAAATAATGGAACAAATAAAACTAACAGAGTATAGCCACGGAGCAGGGTGCGGATGCAAGATATCACCTATGCTTCTTGATGAGATACTAAAAACCAATATTTCAACTGCTCTATACCCGCAGCTTCTTGTAGGAAACGAGCATAAAGATGATGCGGCGGCTTATGATCTCGGTAACGGCACATCTGTTTTATCTACGACGGATTTTTTTATGCCGATAGTTGACGACCCTTTTACTTTCGGGCGCATCGCGGCTACAAATGCACTCAGCGACATATATGCAATGGGCGGACGTCCTCTTATGGCAATCTCTATTTTTGGATGGCCGATAGATAAGCTAAGCGCTGATGTTGCACAGCAAGTAATAGAAGGAGGACGTGCTGCATGTGAAGATGCCGGCATTCCGCTCGCAGGCGGTCACTCTATAGACTCTCCTGAGCCGATTTTCGGGCTCGCGGTAACGGGAGTGGTTGAAAACGAAAACCTTATGAAAAATAGCGGCGGCGAGAAAGATTGCCTTATATTTTTGACTAAGCCCATAGGCATCGGCATACTCACAACCGCACAAAAACAAAAGAAGATCGAAGATACTCATATAGATGCTGCTGTTGAAGCCATGGTCACGCTTAATAAGTCAGGAAGTGCTTTGGCCTCACTAGAGTGTGTCGTAAGTATGACCGACATTACCGGCTTTGGTCTCTTGGGACATTTAAGCGAGGTATGCGAGGCAAGTGCTATTAGTGCAAATATATGGTTTGATAAGGTTCCGCTTTTGCCTAATGTTGAAAAATACAGGGCTTTAGGTTGTATACCTGGCGGCTCTCGCAAAAATTTTATGAGCTACGGCCATAAGATTTCACAGATGAGTGATAGACAAAGAGAGATACTCTGCGATGCACAGACATCGGGAGGACTGCTTGTTATGGTCAGAAAAGACGGCTTGGAAGAGTTTTATGAAACAGCTCGTGCGGCAGGTCTGCATCTTGAGCCTATCGGTGAAACGATAGCGCGGGGCAAGCATTTGGTAGAGGTCTTATAGGTGTCTAAACTCTTTGATGATTTTAAATCCATTGTATTAAACAACACACCGCTTATAGATGTGCGTGCACCGGTAGAGTTTAAAAAAGGGGCGTTTTACAACTCAGTAAATCTTCCTATCATGAACGATGAAGAGAGACACGAAGTAGGCATATGCTATAAAAACCGTGGCAACGCAAAGGCTGTAGAGCTTGGACACAAGCTGGTAAGCGGAGATATAAAGGGGCAGCGCGTACAAGCGTGGATTGATTTTATGGATGCAAATCCGGATGCACTTTTATACTGCTTTAGAGGCGGTCAGCGCTCAAAAATAGCGCAGCAGTGGATCGGAGAGAGAGGCAGAGAGATGGTGCGCCTAAAAGGCGGCTATAAAGCATTTAGAAGCTATCTCTTAAGCGAGCTTGATAACTCTTATAAGCATTTTAAACCTCTGTTTCTTGGCGGAAGAACAGGTTCAGGAAAGACTATAGAGTTAAAAAAGATGCAAAATTCAATCGACCTTGAAGGATTGGCAAATCACAGAGGCTCATCTTTTGGACAAAAGATCACTCCACAGACTTCACAGATAGATTTTGAGAACAACTTAATATACAAAATAGTTCAAAAGATAGAAGAGGGGCATAATACCCTTGTTTTTGAAGATGAGGGAAAGCATGTCGGCAGCGTCTTTATGCCTGATAGTTTTATTGAGATAATACCTAAGTCGTCTCTTGTAATACTTGAAGCCCCTATGGATGAGAGAATAGAGATAACACTTGGCGAATATGTCGTCGATGCTCAAAAAATGTATGAGAGTGCAGGGTATGTTGATGCTCTTGAGGCGTGGCAGTCAGATATCAAAAGTGCTATGGAGCGTATAAAAAGACGGCTTGGAGATCAAAGACATAGAGAGGTTTCTGCCATTTTTGAAGATGCGCTTGGAGAGCAGAAAAGAAGCGGTTCTTACGAGAAGTATAGAGATTGGGTAGAATATCTGTTAAGTCAGTACTATGATCCTATGTATGACTATCAGATACAAAAGCGCTCACATCTGGTCGCTTTTAGAGGGAGCTCTTCAGAGGTTCATGAGTATATAAAGAGTATTACTTAAGCGAGCCAAACTCTCCTGAAGGCTCTTGGTAGAGTTTTAGATCGAACTCTTTTAGAGCTACGAGAAGATGGTCGAAAATATCAGACTGTATATCTTCATACTCCGCCCACTTGTTTTTGTTGCTAAAAGCGTAGATCTCAAGGGGCACTCCTTTTGAAGTCGGCTGCAGCTGTCTTACTATAAATGTGAAGTTTTTGCTGTCAATATTGGGGTTGTTTTGCAAATATCTTTTCACATACTCCCTGAAAGTCCCTATATTCGTAAGTTTTCTCTTATTTAGCGTTATCTCATCGGTAGTGTCTACAACTTTTTGTTTATCTTGAAGATAATCTTTGATGATCTCTATTTTGTTTAGCTTCTCTAAGAGCTGCGGAGTGCAAAATTTTATAGAATTTACATCTATAAAAAGAGCCCTTTTTATACGTCTGCCTCCGCTCTCACTCATACCGCGCCAGTTCTTAAAGGAGTTCTCCATAAACTTGTAAGTAGGGATCGTTACAATAGTTTTATCCCAGTTTTGCACCTTTACAGAGTGCAGAGCGATATCTATTACCTCTCCGTCTGCCCCGAAATTTGGAGCCTCTATCCAGTCGCCGACTTTAAATAGGTCGTTTGCGACTATCTGTACACTTGCAACCAGCGATAAAATAGTGTCTTTAAAGATGAACATCAAAACTGCGGTAAAAGCTCCGACACCGCTAAGAACACCCCAAGGAGAAACACCTACTAAAACACATACGGCTATTATAAAACCTAAAATATATACAAACATTTTGAGAAGCTGTATATATCCTTTGATCGGTTTCTCTTTTGATACTTCAAAAGAGTTGTATATCTCTAAAATGGCAGATAAGAACCTGTCTATGCTTTTTATAACTACGATTGCTATCCAAAAGCCGACAATCTGCGATAGCGCATCCTGTATATTCTGAGGGTACATGCTTGTGAAGTAGAGGATTACAAGCGGCGGAACAAGATGGGCTAGTTGTTCGAAAAAACCTGATTTTACAAGTGTGTCATCCCATTTTGATTTTGTTTTAAATATCAGTTTATGTATTATTTTTATAATATATTTTTTTGATACGAAATAGGCAATAATCGAAGCAATTATGCTTAAACCTATAATTGAAGATAGTTTTAAAAGAGCTTCAAAATCAATATTTTCTATAATATTTTCCATATGTATTCCAGTTGTTTAAGATAAATTTGTTTTTAGGTAAAAATAACGGCTTTGTTTCTTCCGCTGTTTTTTGCTTCATAAAGTGCTTTATCGGCTTTTTCTACTAATGTTTCTTCATTGTCGTCATGCTCAAGTTCAGAAATTCCCAAGCAGATCGTTTTATGTCCAACAGTTTCAAACTCATGCTCCTCGATTGCTATTCTGAGTTTTTCGGCAAGAACAAACGCCTGATCTTTGCTCGTCTGCGGACATATAACTACAAACTCTTCACCGCCCCATCTTCCGAATATATCAGACTTACGCAAATTTTGAGATATTACTTTTGTACTTTGGCTCAGTACGATGTCGCCGACTTGATGCCCGTACGTATCGTTAACAGATTTAAAATGGTCTATATCTATTAAAAGCAGCGATAGAGGCTGGGAGTGCCGCTTGGCAACTTCCATCTCTATGTGTAAAAATTCATCAATTCTTCTTCTGTTGTATATGCCTGTGAGCTTATCAATAGTGGCAAGTTTTTCAAGCTCTTTTTTAGCCGTTATATCTATACCGATCGAGACGAAAGATTTTATATTGCCTTGCTCATCTATTTGTGGAACAATATGCTGTTCAAGCCAGTACTCCGTTCCATCTTTTTTTCTGTTTTTGATCTCTCCGATCCATATATTTTTTGAGAATATTGTCTCCCATAACTCTTTTATAACCGTTTTGTCTCTGTCTGGATTTTTTATAATGCTCATTTTTTTACCTATCAGCTCTCTTTTTGAATAGCCGCTTGAGTCTGTAAACGCACTGCTTACATCTATGATGGTACTGTCAGTTTTAGTCGTAGCAGTTATAATATATCTATCGAGTATGGAGGTATACTCTTTTAGTCTTTTGTGAGCATTCAAAAGAGAGGTTTGAAGTTTTATAGGTGTTTTTGATACATAAAATGAGATAATAAAACTAAGTATTATCGTTAGGATTAAAACGATAAGACCGGTCTGCAGTATCTCATCTTTTAGGCTATCTTCATAAGTGTCGCTTGTCTTGAATATAAAGAGCGCTTTATCCTCATTGTTTAAGATGCTATCTATCGGGTATACATATATTCCCTTGGCGTTTAATCCATTTGGAAAATCTTCTTTTAGCTCTCTTTTGACATCTTTATATTTGTTAAATGAGTATGTCTCATCAGGATGCAAGATAAAATTTTTGTCTTTATCTATAATATAGTGCTTAAAACTGGGTGATGTGCCTATCGCATCAAAGAGCTCTTTTGTTAAGATGTTTATGATAATAATACCCATAAACTTGCCATCTTCCAGCAAAGGCATAGCCACTCTTATGGTAGG
>JBFEYZ010000050.1:0-11026 GCA_041561855.1 Sulfurimonas sp.
CGCTATGAAGCGGGTGAGACAAAGAATGACGAAGAACTCTCAAAAAAACTATCTTCTATGGCTGATTTTTATATAAACGACGCATTCGGAGTGAGCCATCGTGCACACTCTTCAGTTGAGGGTATAACACACTTTTTTGATGACAATCATAAAGCAGCAGGATTCTTGCTTCAAAAAGAGATACAATTTTTCGGCAAACTTATACAAAACCCTGTTCGCCCTTTTGCGGCAATAGTAGGCGGTTCAAAAGTATCCGGCAAGCTTGAAGCACTAATCAATCTTCTGCCTAGAGTAGACAAGATACTGATTGGCGGAGGTATGGCGTTTACATTCTTAAAAAGACTTGGTCACGATATAGGCGCTTCGCTTGTAGAAGACGATTTGCTTGAAGATGCAGGGCATATTATGGATGAGGCAAAAAAACTCGGTGTTAAATTCTATCTGCCGGTAGATGTCGTTGCTGCGGAGAAATTTGCAGAAGACTCTATTATAAAGATCACGTCTGCTCAGGAGATACCTGCAGGGTGGATGGGTCTTGACATAGGGCCTGCTACTGTCAGGCTTTACAAAGAGGTTTTAAGCGATGTTCAGACCGTTTTATGGAACGGTCCGATGGGTGTTTACGAGATGGATAAATTTGCAAGAGGCTCAAACGAGATGGCTCATTTTGTAGCTGACAGCTATGCGACAACCGTTGTAGGCGGAGGTGATACGGCAGATTTGGTTCAAAGAATAGGCGTTGATGACGAGATGACATTTATCTCAACAGGCGGCGGAGCATCTTTGGAACTGCTAGAGGGCAAGATTCTGCCTGGTGTAGCATCTTTGATGATAAAAGAGGATTAAATTATGATAATTGCAGCAAATTTAAAAACAAATCTTACAAGAGAGAAAACTGCCAAGTACATAGATGAGGTAGAGAGTTTTTTAAGTAAAAACGGTATCTCTCAAGATGTTTTTGTCTTTCCTGCAACGTCAAGTCTAAACTCACACAAGGGAGCGGTTATTGTAGGTACGCAGAATGCTTACCCTGCGATTAACGGTGCATTTACCGGAGAGATAGGATATGAACAGCTAGAAGAGTTCGGTATAAAGAGTATCCTTATCGGACATAGTGAGAGAAGACATATAATCGGCGAGAGTCAGGAAGAGCTTATAAAAAAATTCAATTTTTATAAAGAGCTCGGTTTTAAGATAATTTACTGTGTGGGTGAACCATTAGAGGTAAGAGAAGCTGGTTTTGAGAGTATGATGAAGTATATATCCGCTCAGTATGAGGGAATAGATACTTCATACGAAAATCTAATCGTGGCTTATGAACCGGTTTGGGCTATAGGAACAGGGCTTACTCCTACATCTGAAGATATTGTGGCGATACACGCGGAGCTAAAGAAAAAATCATCCGCTCCTTTGCTTTATGGCGGAAGCGTTAAGGTGACAAACGCAGCAGAGGTTTTGGCACTTGATGGGGTTGACGGTGTTTTAGTAGGCAGTGCCGCGCTATATGCGGAACATTTTTGTACAATGTGCAAATACGCACAGACATTAAATAAATAAATTACAGGAGAGAGATAAAATGTTAATGAAGGGCAAAAGAGGTTTAATAGTTGGTTTGGCAAATGATAAGTCTATAGCGTACGGTATAGCAAAGTCATGCCACGAGCAGGGTGCAGAGCTGGCATTCACATATTTGAACGATGCACTTAAAAAGAGAGTAGAGCCTTTGGCGGCATCTTTTGGAAGCGATAAAGTATATGAACTTGATGTATCAAACGAAGATCATATGGCAAATATTGCTTCGCTTATCGAGAAAGATTTCGGCAAGATAGATTTCTTGGTTCACTCTGTTGCATTTGCTCCAAAAGAAGCGCTCAGCGAGCCTTTTATGAAAACTACAAAGCAGGCATTCCAAATTGCTATGGATATTTCTGTTTACTCTCTTATTGATCTGACGAATCGTTTAGAATCTGTTTTGGCAGATGACGCTTCTATATTAACACTTTCATATTTGGGCGGGCCTAAATATATAGTAAATTACAATGTTATGGGTGTTGCAAAAGCGGCGTTAGAGTCAACTGTAAGATATATGGCGGTTGAGCTTGGAAGCAAAGGGCAAAGAGTCAACGCTATTTCGGCAGGACCTATCAGAACACTGGCAGCAGCGGGCATAGGCGACTTCAAACAGATATTAAACTGGAACGAGACAAATTCACCGCTTAAGAGAAATGTTACAATCGAGCAGGTGGGCAACTCCGCAATGTATCTTTTGAGTGACCTTGCTTCAGGTGTTACCGGTGAAGTTCACTATGTAGACTCTGGATATAACATAATGGGTATGGCTGCTGCTGAGGAGAGAGAAGGTAAGACGGTTCTCTCTTGGGATGTAAAATAACACTTGCAAATACTCTTTAGAGCTTAAAACCTTTCAATTTTAAGCTCTAAAAGCGCCTCAACAAAAAAACAAACTTTTCAAAGTTAAATTTTCTTCAATAAACTGCTTAATTTTTAATCTATTTTTCTCACTACAAACCTGATCCTTGTGTAATAATATTGCAACCACAAAAAAAGGATAAGTTATGAAACTTCTTAAATTAAGCGTAATCACTGCTCTGCTTGCAACTTCAATATTCGCAGATGAGGATAAATCAGGTATCAATGTAAGTGCAAATATGTCTTTGACAAGCAATTATATATGGAGAGGTATGACACAGACAAAAGACTCTCCTGCCGTTCAGGGTGGAGTTGATCTGGAATACAATGGCCTGTATGCAGGTGTCTGGGGTTCAAATGTTGAATTTGGAGATGGTAGGAATTCTTTAGAAGCTGATCTTTACGCAGGATATGCAGGAGAGTTTTTGGGAATAAATTACGACATAGGCTATATACATTATGTGTATCCGAATATGTCAAATGAGTATAATTTTGCCGAAGCGTATATCGGACTGGGCAAAGAGTGGGAAAGTTTTGGTCTCAGTGCAAAGTTTAGCAAAGGAATAGAGACGGATGATACAGATCCGAAGAATTTTTATGAAGTCGGCGTCTCTACTCCTGTGCTCCCTTACGATTTAGGTTTTGATGCAAGTTACGGCAATTATGATGATATAGGTTACTATTATTCAGTAGGGCTTAGCAGATCATTTGAAAAGTTTGATATCAGTGTTGCGTATGTGGACTTTAGTCATGATACTGACTCTAGTGCAGATGAAGATAATGTAGTGGCAACTGTGAGTTTTGCTTTTTAGTAAAAAACCATATTCCTCTTTTTGGAATATGGTTTTTTATAGCAGATCTACTTCTTGCCGATAACCGGCATAGAACTTATCTTCTTTACGTGTGAATTCTCCTCATCTGTTGTGTGAGTGGCATTATAAACAGACATTTTATCTACATACTCCTGCAGAGTAAACGGTCTATCCTCTTCCTTATATTTAGATTGTACCTCTTTTTGTTTTTTTACCTGCTCAACACTAAGCTCTTTTAAAACTACGCCGGTTTTAGCTTCTACAAGTTTTGCAGAGCCGTCTTCATTTGGAATAATCTCAACTTTGGTATCTCCGGTAGGAGCCTCTGTCCCTGCTACAATCGGTTCCCACTCGTTTTTTAACCAGTTGTCCAGTGCTTGCTGCATATAGCCACTTTTTTTCTCTTTTTTCCCGGCAACACTGTTTAGAGCTTCGTTTTGAGAAGGGTTTGCACCGTCCACTTTACTACATGCACTAAAGAGTGTAACTGCCAATATTGTCATAATTATGTTTTTCATAATGTAAGTATACAGAAAATAAATAACAATCTAATAAAAAATATTAGTTTATTCCCATAAGTTAAAGTTAATTTAAAGATAAATATGACATTATGGTGACAATATATTGACAAGTTGTTGACAATATTAAAATTAGGAGAACTGAGATGAAATTAACAAAATTAAGTTTAGTAGCAGCAATGCTAATAGGTTCAACTGCATTTGCAATTGAAAATACAAAAGTGTCAGGTAGTGCTGGAATCTTTTATGGTACTCAAGATTCTAATGCTAATAGCTATGATATGTTTTCTAAGGAAGCTTCGTACACTAACTATTTTGCCCACTTAGGTTTAACTAGTGATTTGACAAAAGGTGTTTCTGCTGGTGTAGGTGCTCAAGTTGTTACTACTTTAGGTGTTGAACATAACCTGGTCAATAAGGTATGGTCTAATGCTCATACAGTTGATACATCTACAGGTTCGTCTTTTGCAGGTGGAGCACAAGTAGATTCTGCTATGTGGATTGATGAATTATGGATTGCTGGATCAGCGTTTGATACTACTTTGAAGATAGGACGTCAGCCTTTAGATACTCCTTTGGCTTTTACTGAGACTTGGGGTGTTGATAGAAATACTTTTGAAGCTGCTGTTATAATCAATCAAAGTATCCCTGATACTACATTGGTAGCTACTTCGATCGGTAAATCAAACGGTTCTGCTGATGATAGAACAAGTTTACGTGAAGGTGGTGCAGCAGGCAACCTGAATGATATAAGTGCTACTGCTGCAGGTTACGTTGCTGCTGATGGTGAATTTTCAACATTCGGTTCACAAGGTACTTACGCGTTTGGTATAGTAAACAACTCTTTCAAGCCACTTACTGTTCAAGCTTGGTATTACGATATGGTTCAACTTGCTGAAGCATACTGGCTACAAGCTGATTTAAATATAGAAGGTGTACTTGCAGGTGTTCAATTTGCTAATACAGATGCGGATACAGGCGCTAATCTTGGCACTTTAGGTATTCTTGGTGATACAGAAGATACATCAGCTTGGTCTGCAATGTTAGGTTATGATATGAAAGATGTAGCTACTGTTAAAGTTGCTTACTCTGATGTTGATAAAGGTGGTATCTTGGGTGTTGCGAATACAGCAACTGGTTCTGTCGCTACTCTTGGTGGACAGTCTAAACTTTATACTGAGATGTGGTGGAATTATGGCTATGTTTCTGCTGTAGGTGCTGAATCATACTCTTTAACTATAGAAGGTACTGTATCAGATGTAGCTTTATTAGCTGGTTTTTATAATGCTGAAATTGAAGATACTGGTGTAGATAAAGAAATGACTGAAATAGCATTAACTGCTTCTAAATCATTTGGACCATTAGATACTTCTTTAGCATTAATTTTTGCTGATTTAGAAGATACAGTAACTCCGGCTAACGATGTAAAAACAACTGACATTCAAGTATATTTAACATATAACTTCTAAGAGTCACACTAATCCCCTTTTATAAGCTCATATTCCCCGACCTCCTTCCGGGGAAGTGAGTCCTCCTCATCTTCTCCTTTCCTGTTTTGTGTGAAGATGAGTAGAGCTCATTTTGAATTTTTTTAGCTATAATTTTTTCAATGAACAGAGTAATTAAAAAAACTGCATACATTCTTTTTATGCTTATACTTATTTCCATTATCTCATTTTTGGCTATCCATGCCGCGCCAAACAGCTTCTTTGGGGCAGGGGAGTTGAATCCTAATATGACAGATGAGGCTATAGCCGCGCTCAAAGCCGTATATGGGCTTGATAAGCCTTTATGGCAGCAGTATGTCGATTGGGTAGTAAACATATTTAGTTTAAACTTCGGTATCTCTTTTGTAACAGGTCAGGATGTAAGCAGCGAGATATTTAAGCGCTTACCCGTAACTCTTATTATGAATATCACAGCACTAATTACAGTATTTGCGATTTCTTTGCATCTTGGCATAAAAGCAGCGCTTAATTATGAAAAAAAGAGTGATTATATCATTCGCCAGATCTCCCTTGTCTCTTTTTCTATGCCATCTTTTTATCTGGCACTTCTTTTTATTATATTTTTCTCCTTGACATTGGGACTGTTCCCTATTTCAGGTCTGCATTCCGTAGAGCCAAAAGATGGGGTTGCTTACTATCTTGATATGGCGTGGCATCTTGTTCTGCCTGTCGGAGTTATGATATTTGTAGGGCTCGGAAGCATGATAATCTATATACGGTCATTGACTTTGGAGATACTAAAGAGCGACTACTACTACTTTGCCCTCTCTCGCGGAATAGGAAAAAAAGAGCTTCTTCGCTACTACATTCTTCCAAATCTTCTGCCTCCTATCATCACACTTTTAGGGCTCTCTTTGCCTGGACTTATAGGCGGAAGCGTCATCTTGGAGTCTATTTTCGGGATCGAGGGGATGGGGCAGCTTTTTTATATGAGTGCACTGAGCCGTGACTATCCAATAATCATGGGTACTTTGATGATAACGGCGTTTTTGACTCTCTTGGGTAATATGATAGCGGATTTGCTCCTTTTGAAGCTAAATCCATATATGAATCGGAGCTAGTTTTTAGATTTTTTGTAAAGTAATTTAGTCTTAGCTTTTAAAAAGCCAAGACTTTAGTGACCACAGCGGTCCTAGCTAAGCAAAAGGAATTATTCCCTTTTGCGGACTAATTAAACAGCGCCGCCAAAGCGTCAACGCTCTCTTTTTGCTCGCTGCTTTCACTGCTGCCTTGTTCAGATTTATCACTCTCTACAAGCTCGATATTTAGGCCGCTTAGCATAGAAGCAAGGCGTATATTTATACCGTTTTTGCCGATGGCTTTTGATTTTTGATCACTTGAGAGGGTGATGATCGCCTTCTCTGCTTCGCCGTTTTCATCTTTTACGATCTCGACGGCAGAGATGATCGCAGGGCTCATAATTCTTGAGAGAAAAAGTTCAGGAATGGTCGTATACTCGATACAATCTATATTTTCACCGATAAGTTCTTGACTTACGGCATTGATACGCACACCTTTTACACCGACTGTTGCACCGACGGCGTCAACTTGAGGGTGCATACTTACAAGAGCTATTTTTGCTCTCTCACCCGGTATGCGCGCGCTCTTTTCTATAACAACCGTTCCGTCTGCGATTTCAGGTACCTCAAGTGCCAAAAGTTCTTCCAAAAATTTTGGAGAAGTACGTGAGAGTTCGATTTGAATACCGTTCTCTTTGTCCATGTTTACACGGCGAACAACGGCTTTTAAATGATCTCCTACTTTGAATACCTCGCCTTTTATACGGCTTTTCATAGGCAGTACGGCACGAACTTCATCAACATCGATGTATGTTGCATTGTTGTTGTCTACTCTTGTGACTCTGCCTGTAACCAGAGTCCCTATCTTAGCTTTATATTTGTTAAATATCTCATCTTCTATAAGTCTTTGAACATGGTACTCTATCTCACGGTGAAGTGTAGAAGCGGCAGTTCTTCCGTATTCTTCAAGATCATGAGGAATCTGAAGCTGATCGTCAAGTTCTACCTGATCATCATACTCTCTGGCTTCGGTGATAGAGATATACGCAGGTGCGGTCTCTTCATCTTTTAGTCTCTCATCATCGTCTGCGACTACTGTGATCGTTTGAATGATATCAAGAGTTTTTGTTTGGCTGTTTATTACCGCTTCAAAAGCGAATTTCGGGTTTATTACCCTTTTTGCAGTTTGAATAAATGCTGTTTTTAACGCCTCTTTTACCTTTTCCGGTTTAAGGCCTTTTTCATGTGCTATTGCTTCAACTATATCTAGAATTTTTTCCATTACTGTATCCTGTACAAAATTGTCTCATAAAAAACATTGTCAAAAATATTTTTAGGGATTTCTTATGAAGAGTGTAATAATACCAGAAATAGTCATAAAATTAGCTTTAATGCGATTTTTAGTAGAGTTTTACTATAATGCAAGAAAATATAGCATTAATATAAGGATAGATTATGGATTTAAAGTTTGCAAGAACAGATATTACGTCAAAACCTAAAAAGGCGGAATTAGAAAAAATAGAAGCAACGCTTGAGAAACAGGAGAGCGCGATCTTTTATTTTGACAGAGAGAACTCGCATAAAGATCTTTTAGAGCTTCAGGACTATTTTGAGGCAAAAGGAAAAAGTTTTTATATGAATGAAGTTAAATACGGACTCGCAGATAACGAGTATATGTACCAAGTTCATATCATAAACTAAGAATTCTAAATGTCAAAAAAACTATTTATTGAAACATTGGGCTGTGCTATGAACTCTCGCGACAGCGAGCATATGATTGCCGCGCTTAGGGAGAAAGAGGGCTATGAGACTACCGATGATCTAAAGAGCGCAGACCTTATTTTAATAAATACATGTTCGGTTAGAGAGAAACCCGTCGCAAAACTTTTTTCGGAACTCGGAGTTTTTAACAAAAAGAGAAAAGAGGGAGCCAAGATAGGTGTCTGCGGCTGTACTGCATCTCATCTTGGTGAAGAGATCATTAAAAAAGCACCTTATGTCAGCTTTGTACTAGGTGCCAGAAATGTCTCTAAGATTACGGAAGTCCTGCATAAAGACAAAGCCGTTGAAGTGGATATAAACTATGATGAGAGCGAATTTGCCTTTGACGAGTTTAGAACATCTCCTTATAAAGCCTACATTAATATCTCTATCGGATGCGACAAGTCGTGCACTTACTGTATTGTTCCAAAAACTCGCGGGGATGAGATATCGATTCCTGCCGAACTTATTTTACGTGAGGCTAAAAGAGCAGCTGATAGCGGTGCAAAAGAGCTTTTTCTCCTAGGACAGAATGTAAATAATTACGGACGCAGGTTTTCGGGAGAACATGAAAAAGTAAATTTTACCGAGCTGCTTAGAAGACTGAGTAAGATAGAGGGCGTTGAGAGGATCCGATTTACTTCTCCGCACCCTTTTCATATGGATGATGAATTTATAGAGGAGTTTGCAAAAAACCCTAAGATATGCAAGTCTATGCATATGCCTCTTCAGAGCGGCTCATCTAAAGTTCTTCGTGATATGAAGCGCGGTTACACTAAAGAGTGGTTTTTAAACCGCGTTGAAAAATTAAGAAGTGTCTGTCCTGAGGTGAGCATCTCAACAGATATTATAGTTGCTTTTCCCGGAGAGAGCGATGAGGATTTTGAGGATACCCTTGATGTTATGAGAAGAGTGAGATTTGATCAGATATTCTCGTTTAAGTATTCTCCAAGACCAGAGACGGAAGCTGAGCACTATACTAATGTAGTAGATGAAGATGTCGCATCTCACAGGCTGACAACGTTGCAAAATCTCCATACAGAGATCCTAGATGAAAAGAACAGAGCGCACTTGGGCAGAGTCTATAACGTCTATTTTGAAGATCTTAATCAAGACTACTATGTAAGCGGAAGAAGCGACAACAATATAGTCATAAAAGTAAAAGGCTCCGATGAACTGCTGGGTGAGTTTAGAGACGTGAAGATCACTCAGATAGGAAGGACTATCTTAACCGGAGAAGTTGTTGGGTAAAAAGATATTTCGCACATTAGCACTATTGATCGTTCCTTTTGTAGCATCGCTACTGATCAGATTGATCTATATCACCAATAAAAAGAGATTCCACTCCCCCGAAGCAATAAGCGAAGAGCCTACAATCTTTGCTTGTTGGCACGGAGAACTTTTAATGCTTCCTTACCTATACTCCAGATACAGAAAAATTCCTCATGCAAAAGTTTTGATCTCAAGCCATTTTGACGGTATGCTTATCTCAAAAACTATAAAATACTTCGGGCTTGGCACAATAGAAGGCTCTACGAACAGAAATGCCACAAGAGTTTTAATGCAGGGAATAAGGGCTATAAAAGATGGCTATGACATCGGTATTACGCCAGACGGTCCAAAAGGACCCAGACATGAGGTTGCAGATGGTATAATAGCAATGGCGCAAAAAGCAAAAGCCAAAATTGTTCTGGTCGAGATAAAACCGACCAAGTTTTGGCAGTTTAACAGCTGGGACAGATTTACAATACCAAAGCCGTTTGGTACTTTGAACTACTATTCAACGTCTCCGATAGATGTCAGTGCCATGGATATGCAAGAGGCAAAAAAAGTTATAAAAGAGGGGTTATTAAAACATGAAGTCTAGATTGTTGATTCCGCTTATAGCGCTTTTTTTACTCTTTATAATGGCTGCTTATTTTATAGTAAACCCATCATATGAGAAATCGCTCAGAGCTAAATATTATTACGAGACTGGTGATTATAAAGAGGCGCATTCCCTTGCAAAAGAGGCTTTTACCCTGGATCTTTATAATAGAATGGCGGCTACCATAATGACGCAGTCACAGACATCTATGAAATATGTTTCTTATATAGACGATGCAAAAAAATATATGAAGATCATAGACGAGATCGCCCGTAAAGAGAGCATCTCCGATGCAGACAAAGCAAAAATAAAGATGATGTGTGAAATTATGATTAGTGCATATATAAAGCTTGCACCAAGTGTCGTAACCGACGATGAGCTAGTAAAGCAGGCTGCCGAGTACTATAATAAGTTTGAGAAGTTACTTGAAAAAATCAATAGAAGCTAAACAAGGAGAGTTTCTTCTCTATTTAGAAGAGATAAGAGGCTATTCCGACCTTACTATCAAGAGTTATGATGAATCTATAAAAGAGGCGTTTAGATATATTGAAGTGCTGCAAGAGAGTGAGCATACTGTTTTAAATCTAATGCCTTATCGTATAAAGATATCTTCACTTAATCCAAAGACTATAAGTAAAAAACTTAGCGCAATACGCTCTTTTTCCGACTATTTAAACGACAACGGAATAAGAGTTATCTTAAAGGCTGACGAGAGTGTTAAGGTTGCAAAGACTCTCCCAAAACCAATATCGCATAAGCATATTGTTGATGCCATTTCTCATTGCGACCTAAGAGACAAACTGGTCATAACACTCCTTTATACGCTTGGGCTTAGAATATCCGAACTTGCTTCATTGACAACAGATAATATATCCGATAAATGGATAAGAGTTATAGGAAAAGGTAATAAACAAAGAGATATTCCCCTTTTGGCCAATACAAAAAAGCTGCTGGATGAGTATTTAAGTATAACGGCGCAAAAAAAGTTTATTTTTGAGAAAAATGGCGAAAAATTAAGCCAAAACAGTCTAAGATATATAGTTACAAATGTCTTTAGAAGAGTCGGCTTAAAAGTCACTCCGCATCAGCTCAGGCACTCTTACGCATCGAG
>JBFEYZ010000051.1:0-10905 GCA_041561855.1 Sulfurimonas sp.
GAGCCCCTCTCTCAAAAACTCAGGAGAGAAGATGATATTGTCTGTTTTAAACTTCTCTTTGAGGCTCTTTACATAACCTACCGGGATGGTTGATTTTATGACCATAACGGCATTTGGATTTATATTTAGAACATCGCCTATTACGTACTCAATGGATTTTGTGTTAAAATAATTTGTATCAGGATCATAGTCTGTCGGAGTAGCTATGATGACATAGTCCGCACCGCTGTAAGCCGCTTCTTTATCAAGTGTTGCAGTGAAATTAAGATCATCCTTTTTAAGATACTCTTCTATCTCTGCATCTTCGATAGGAGATACTTTTTTATTCAGCATCTCAACTTTCTCAGGAATTATGTCGAGTGCGACCACTTTATTGTGCTGTGCCAAGAGTATGCCGTTGCTAAGCCCGACATATCCAGTTCCTGCTATTGCTATTTTATAAGACATTTAAATCAAAACCTTATCTGTTCTTTTTTATTTTATGAAATGGATTATACTTAAGGATACCTCTCAAATCACTTAAAGGATGACTTAAACTCCTCTATTATGTTAGAATACCAAAAAAAATTTGGTCGGTCTGTTTATGTTATTTAAGTTTTTTACCCTGTTTCTTATCAGCTTCAGCTTATACGCAGACATCGAGCTAGATGGTATATACTATGTTCAAAACAGAGAAATAAACTCATCTGTGGTTACCGGAGATGAAAAAAACAGTTTTCATCTTTTAACAATTCCTGAAAGTGACTATCTAGATAAGATAAAAAGCAGTGATTTGATAAAACTGCTCGATAAAAACGGCTATAAAAACTACAAACACAAAAGCAGCTACGTAAACTTTGTTTTAAAAAGCCCTATAGATACATCGTTTATGAAAAAGAGACTAAAAGAGTACTATGAAAAAGAGTATGAGACAATTGAGATAGAGAATATTGTAGTAGAGCCCAGATCCTACATGCAGACTCTCCCCGATGAATATGCCGTAGAGATAAGAGAGCGTGACCACCTCTTCAAAGACGGTACTATAAGCATCAAAACTCCGCAAAACATGAAGTATTTCTTTGATTATTACATCAAAGCGTACATCACAGTATATGAGAGCAGAGACAAAATAAAAAAAGATACAAAAATAACTCCTCTGCACTATATACAAAAAAAGGTTCTATTGGACAGGTTCAGAGCAAAGCCGCTTCAAAATATGGACAACATCTCTCTACAGGCAAAACGCCATATTCCAAAAGGCAGAGTTATTACACATAATGACGTAGAGTTATTTGATGTAGTCAGAAGAGACGCTATGATTAACGTAACTATGGTTAAAGAGGGAATGGTCATTACATTTACCGCAAAAGCGCTTCAAGACGCCAAAGTAAATGATATAATAAAAGTTCAAAACAACAATGGAAAAATTTTAAAAGTAAGAGTTATAGGCAATAACAGAGCGGAGCTAGAGTGAAAAAACGTAAAATAGTAGTGGCGGCAAGCGGGGCAAGCGGAGTAAATCTCGGATTGAAAATAGTGGATCTGCTCCCAAAAGAGATAGAGAAACATTTTATCATGACGCAAAACTCAGAAGTAGTTTTAGACAAAGAGATGAACGCAACCGTTCATGACAACAGCGATATATCTGCGAGCATATCATCGGGTTCTTTCGGAGTGGATGCCATGATCATAGCACCGTGCAGCATGAACACGCTTGCAAAAATAGCCTGCGGCATTGCTGACAACTTGGTAACCAGATGTGCGAGCGTGATGATAAAAGAGCATAAAAAACTAATCCTCGCTCCACGTGAGATGCCGTTTTCCGCCATTGCTCTTGAGAACATGCACAAACTTGCAGCTCTTGGAGTCATCATAGCGCCTCCCGTCATGGCATACTATTCCAAACAACAGACGCTCGATGAGATGGAAAACTTCCTCATAGGGAAGTGGTTTGATCTTCTAGATATTGAAAACGAACTTTATAAAAGGTGGGAGTAGTGAAAAAAATAGCGATTTATCCGGGGACTTTTGACCCTATAACAAATGGACATTTTGACATTATTGAGAGAACGCTTGTCCTGTTTGACAAACTGATTATAGCGGTTGCCATATCGCACGACAAAAAACCTATGTTTACGCTCGATCAGAGAATAGATATGGTCAAGGAGTCGGTAAAAAATATGGAGAATGTCATTGTCGTAGGGTTCGACAACCTGACCGTCGAACTCGCTAGATCATACAATGCAACTGTTTTAATACGCGGTTTGCGTGCGGTAAGTGACTTTGAATATGAGCTGCAGCTTGGATACCTGAACAATTCGCTTGACGACACTATCGAGACTGTATATCTTATGCCTAAACTACAACACGCGTTTATCAGCTCCTCTATCGTGCGTAACCTTCTAAAGTTCAATGCAAAGACCGAGCATCTCGTGCCAAAAGAGGTTCAAAATATCATAGGGAATATGAATTCATGTACATTGCAATAGAGGGAATCGACACTGCGGGCAAAAGCACGCAGATAGAGAGATTGAGAGAGCATTTCAAGGATGCGGTGATAACAAAAGAACCTGGCGGCACGGAAATTGGCAAAGAGATCAGAGAGATGGTTCTAAGTGCTAGAGCAAAGAGCAAAAAAGCTGAATTTCTACTCTTTTTAGCAGACCGCGCAGAGCATATAAAAGAGATTGTAGAGCCAAACCAAGGCAAACTTATCATCTCGGACAGAAGTGCTGTAAGCGGAGTTGCTTATGCACTAGTTCAAAAAGAGATAGACAAAAAAGATCTGGTATCGCTTAATAACTTTGCAACAAGCGGTATCTATCCATCTAAAATATTTCTTCTTCGTCTTACAAAAGAGGAGCTGGAATTCAGGCTTTCACAAAAAGAGCTTGACGGGATCGAGCTAAGGGGAGTCGAGTATCTTTTAAATATACAAGAAGCTATCATAGAGGCTGCAAAGCTCCTAAAACTCGAGCTTGTTATAATAGATGCGACAAAAAAAATAGATGATATAACAAATGAGATATTAAATAATATAAACTAATTAGGGGGCTAAACAATGGGGCAAAAGTTAGCAAATATTTTATATTTAAAAATAGGGAAAGTATCTAAAAACAAGAAGCTGACAAGTGAGAAAGAGTTTGAATCAGGCATAAAAAAGTATCCTGTAGATAGTGCGTTTATGACAAAGACAGGCTTTATGGGAGATGAAGTCGCAGACCTTATCCATCATGGCGGCGAGACAAAAGCAGTGCTTTTTTTCTCTACAAATACGTATGAGAGACTAAACAAACTAAGCGGCAACAGTTTTGAGTACGACAATGTCGCACACTACGGAGAAAATCTTTTAGTAGACAATATAGACGAAGCTGACATCTGTGCAGGAGATATTCTAAAGGTCGGAGAAGCAACATTTGAGGTCTCTCAGCCAAGACAACCTTGCTGGAAACTCTCGGCTAATACCGCTACCAAGCCGATGACAAGTATAATATACAATAACGGTCTTACCGGATGGTACGCAAGAGTAGTTGGCGAGGGAGAAGTAAAAAAAGGAGACGAAGTTCTGCTTATTAAGAGAGTCTATCCAAAGCTGAGCATAGAAGCTCTTAACAAGATCATAGTAGATCCGCTTAGTGACAAAGAAGTGACGCTTCAGGCTATTAAATGCCCTGTTTTGGGAGAGCAGTTTAAAGATTCTCTTGAGGGAAGAGCAAAGCTGAACGACCCTAAAAACGAGCCGTTTTGGTATCATAACGAACCGCAGGAATAGATAAAAAAGAGTTGATTTATATCAACGAAATTTATTTTAAAAAGCCTTATCATACGCCGAATTTTTATCCAAGAGAGTTGGCGTTTGAAAAAATACTTTGCAAGAATGCGATCAAAAGAGAGACGTCCGGCAAGAAAATCCTTGAGCAAAATACTCTGGTCGACTCTAGGTGCTTTTATAAGTATCTATCTGCTCTCCGGATTTAGCCAGCATTTTTCATCTCAAGACGGCTTCTTTTTGCTAGGCTCTTTCGGAGCTTCTGCGGTACTTGTTTACGGTGCACCGGATGTCGCTTTTTCCCAGCCCAGAAATCTGCTTGGCGGTCACATTCTCTCAGCTTTTATATCCGTTATTTTGGTTAAGTTTTTTGAAAATACGCTTGAAGTTGAAACCATGTGCGCTCTTAGCGTATCTCTTTCTGTTTTGGCAATGCACTTCACGCTTACTATGCACCCTCCTGGCGGTGCTACGGCACTTATTTACGTAATCGGAAGCGAAGAGATAAGATCTATCGGATGGTTATACCCTATAACCCCTATAGCTGCAGGGGCCATAATCATGCTTTGCGTAGCGCTTATTATAAATAATCTATCCAGCAACTCTAAAAGGCACTATCCCCTTTATTGGTACTAGCCACAACTACTTTTTTTGCGCCCACAAGCCAGTATGCAACTGCAAGAGCCACTATTACGCCGCCTATTATCAGAAGCTCTTTTCCATTCTCAGATGAGAGGGAATAAATAAGCACTTTACGAATAAGCGCCGCCATTGCGAGCATTATAAATGCTCCTATGGCAAAACCTTTGCCTTGCAAATGGTTTATCTCTTCGTGTATTAGCTCTATCGCCGCCCAGAGGACAAGCAAACTCCCAAGAACTGTGAGTATCCCCTTCTCTATCCCTATGTCCGTAAAAAAGAGAAGATAGATGTCGTATCCGAAAAGTCCTATCGCAAAAAATGCCACCAATGCCAGCGAGCCTGCCAGAAAGAAGTTTACATAAGAGTTGAACTTTTTCAAACCGGACAAGATAGTTTTTTCGACTTTAGACAAAGATAAAAACTTCCCAAGTTCCTCTTCTCTGTATGAGCTTGTCAAAGTGTCAAGATTTATATCTATGATCTTCTCAACTGCCTCTATCTCCATCATGCTTCGTCTGTCATTCTCACAATTCTCATGAAGATTTTTGATGATAAAAGTTCTTACAAAAGTAAACGCAGAATTTACGTAATGTGTCGGAAGCCCGATACGCACATGAATTTCGCCTATTTTGTAGAGGTATGTAAAGTATGCAAGATCATATTTTCCGCAAAAAAGATTTACAAACCACTCCTTTATCTTCAGTCTGTGATAGTCTATAATCTTTTGATTTTTTAAAAATTTTGCAGTTGACCCAAATCCCCAAATATAGTCATAAAACTCCTCTATAAATCTATTTGAGAGTTCCTGCATTCTAGGCTGAAGCTCTTTTAAAATCAGTGCTTCCTCTTTTGTAAACTTATAGTGGTCTTTTAAGCTCTGATGCTGCTGCATATTTTGCCCTTTTCTATCCAAATATGATGAATTATAACTAAATAAAAGGTAAAAATGGTATCCTTTCACTTAAGAATAGAACTACACTTTATCACAAATAACAAGGATACGGATGATTGCTTCACTCAGGGGAATGAACGATATTTTAAACGAGGATTATGAGAGATTTACATATTTCATAGAGACTGCCTCAGAAATTGCTAAGAAATATGGATTTCACTTTATCGAGACTCCTCTACTGGAAGAAACCGCCCTTTTTAAACGCTCCGTAGGTGAATCAAGCGATATTGTCGGAAAAGAGATGTATCAGTTTAAAGACAAGGGAGAAAACGACGTCTGCCTTCGTCCTGAAGGAACGGCGGGAGTCGTTCGTGCATTTATACAAAAAAAGCTGGACCGTGCAGGAGGAATTCACCGTTTCTTCTACCACGGAGCAATGTTTAGATACGAGAGACCGCAGAAAGGAAGACTGAGACAGTTTCATCAGTTCGGTGCCGAGAGCTTTGGCGTTGAGAATGTATATGAAGATGCATCTATGATCATGATGGTCAGCGATATTTTAAATAAACTGGGGATCGGATACAGGCTTCAGCTTAACTCTCTTGGATGCAGTGAATGTATGCCTCAGTATAAAAATTCTCTGGTAGATTACGTAAAAAAATGTCAAGACGGTATCTGTATAGACTGTCAAAGAAGAGTGGATACAAATCCGATAAGAGTTCTTGATTGCAAGAACGGCTCATGTCAGGAGCTCTATGTAGAGGCTCCAAAAATCACGCAAAACCTCTGTGCTTCATGCAGCAACGATTTTTCTGCTCTGCAGAAAATCCTAGACGACAACTCCATCAAGTATGAAGTAGATTCTAATCTAGTAAGAGGGCTTGACTACTACTCAAAAACTGCATTTGAGTTTGTAAGCGATGACATAGGCAGCCAGAGTGCGATTGCCGGAGGCGGAAGATACGATAAGCTTGTAGAGTTCTTAGGAGGCCGCCCTACTCCTGCCGTGGGTTTTGCTATGGGAATCGAGAGGCTCATGGAGCTAATAAAGATGCCTGAGTCTACAAAAGATGGCTATTATATCGGCGCGATGGATGATGAAGCATTACAAAGCGTTATCAAGATTGCTCAAAAAAAGAGAAAAACCCATACCGTTGTTATGGATTACAAATCCAAGAACCTTAAAAATCATCTAAAAGCTGCTGATAAGGCAAATGCAAAATATTGTGCCGTTATAGGCTCAGACGAGATAAAAAACGGAACTATCTGGGTGAAAAATCTCGAAGACAAAACTGAAGACACTATACCGATAGCGGAGTTTTAATGGAACTTATTCACTCCTTTTGGGACTTCTTTATAAACTTTTTTGAGTTTTTTATGCTTCTTGTCCTTCTCTTTTTAGTGAATCTATTTATATACGACAAGTATGTGCAAAGAAACCACTCGCTGCTTATAAACTACCCGATCATCGGCAGAATGCGCTACCTTTTTGAAGAACTCAGAGAACCTCTGCGTCAATACTTTGCAGATGAGTCGTTCTACGCATCGCGTGATAAGATAGAGTGGGTATACAAAGCTGCGAAAGATGTTCCGAACTATAAGTCTTTTTCCGTATCTCAGCCGTTTGAAGGATCGAGATTTATCATAAAACACTCTTCAAACGTCCTAAACGAAGATGAAGTGAGCGATGACGTAAGCGTCACTTTTGGAAAAAACAGAGAAAATCCGTTTACTTCTTATTCCCCTGTTATTCGCTCGGCAATGAGCGACGGAGCTCTAAGCCCTGAAGCCGTACGTGCATTTTCAATAGCCGGCGCTGCTACAAATCTCACCATAAATACAGGAGAAGGCTCTCTAACTTCAAATCACCTCTTTACCCATAGGCCTGATCTTAACAACTGCGAATATCTTGAAATAGTAAAAAGTACTATGTTTTCGGAAATAGTTTTTAAAATAGTTGATATATTCTTCAATCGTGCACTTGCACTAAAAGCCTATAGAACGATTCTTCTCAATAATAAGACTCAAAACACTTACATCTACGACAAAGCTTCACACGTACTTTTTCGCGTCAACTGGGATGCTCCTCTTGATGCTTTTCCTAAAAATCCTCCTTCGGACATACCGAATATAATCTTTCAAATGAGCTCAGGTCTTTACGGAGTTCGAGACAAAGATGGAAAATTTGACGAGCTTAGATATCAAAAGGTTATGAAATTCTGCCGCATGACTGAGATAAAAATAGCCCAAGGTGCAAAACAGACCGGAGGAAAACTCGCAGGCTCTAAAGTCTCGGCAGATATAGCATACTACAGGGGCGTAGAAGAGGGAAAAGACCTCTTCTCTCCAAACCGCTTTCCTTATGCGGATACGACTGCACATCTTTTTGATTTTATAGAAAGACTTCAAAATCTCTCCAAAAAACCTGTCGGTTTCAAGATAGTTATATCTGATGCAGATTCTGTAGAAGAGATGGCTAAAGAGCTATTGAAGAGAAAAGAGTCTAACAGATCTATTCCCGATTTTATTTCGCTTGACAGCGGCGAAGGCGGAAGTGCCACTGCTCCTCTTGAACTTATGGAATCAGTCGGGCTTACTACAAACAATGCTCTTTACGTACTTGATACCATTCTTAGCAGATACGGTTTAAGAGATGATATAAAAATTATTGCCAGCGGAAAGATTTTAACCCCAGATGATGTTATAATCACAATGGCTATGGGTGCAGATGCCGTAGGAATAGGCAGAGGCTTTATGATGAGCGGCGGCTGTATTCGCGCTAGAATGTGCTCAGGATTTGGTTCACACGTATGCCCTGTCGGTATGGCTACACAGGATCCAAAAAGAAGAGCTTCTTACCTTGTTATCAAAAAAGGCAAAGAGATTGGGCAATATCATAACAATCTTATTAAAAATATGAAAGTTCTTTTGTCGGTGATGGGTCTTAAACATATATCCGAGCTTAATAAAAGACATCTTACTTTTAAAAACAGAAGCGGTGAAATATATTTTGATATAGATAAATATTTTCATCAAAAATTACATATATAGGTGGATAATTTTGAAAAACTTTGGTCTTAACATCTGGTCTAACAACAACTTTATTATTGAAGACGGTCAGATAAAACTAAACTACAAGTGTATGCCTTCACTTCTTCAGATAGTGGAGGATATTCGTTCAAACGATGTAAGAGGTCCTATCCTGCTCAGATTTCCGCATCTAATAAAGAGCCAGATAAGAACTCTCTACTCATACTTTGACAAAGCTATACAGCAAAATAACTACAGAGGAAGCTTTAATGCCGTTTTCCCGCTTAAAGTAAATCAGTTTCCTCATGCGGTCGATGCGGTTACATCACAGGGAGCTCAGTACAACTACGGTTTGGAAGCAGGCTCTAAAGCGGAACTTATCTTAGCAATGAGCAAGACTCCAAGCGGCGCGAACATAACGGTCAACGGCTTTAAAGACAAAGAGATGATAACGCTTGGCTTTATTGCGGCTCAAAGCGGTCACAATATTACGATCACCATTGAAGGGCTTGGAGAACTTGAGACTATCATCGAAGTAGCGCAGGAGTGCAATCTTAAAGTTCCAAATATCGGCATACGTGTCAGACTTCACAGTGCAGGCAGCGGCATCTGGGCAAAAAGCGGAGGAATGGACGCAAAATTCGGTCTTACGTCTACAGAGATTATTGAAGCTATATCGCTTCTAAAAGATGCGAAACTGCTGGGCAAACTAAACATGGTACATTTCCATATAGGCTCGCAGATGTCTGACATCGCACCGCTTAAAAAAGCTCTCAGAGAGGCTGGAAATATCTATGCGGAGCTCAAAAAAATGGGTGCCGACTCTCTAAAGAGTATAAATATCGGCGGAGGCTTGGCAGTAGAGTATGACCAGCACGTAATGTCGAGTGCCAGAAACTACTCGATCGATGAATTTTCAAGCAGTGTCGTCTTCTTGCTAGGCGAGATCATGAATGCAAAAAATGTCGACCATCCGGATATTTTCACTGAGTCCGGACGTTTTATAGTCGCCTCTCATGCTGTTTTGATCACACCTGTTTTGGAGCTTTTTACTCAGGACTATCAAGAGAAGCTCTTAAACTTTAAAGAGGTAAATCCTCCGCTTCTTGTTGAGCTTATAGAACTAAACGACCTTTTAAACAACACAAACTGTATAGAGTACCTGCATGATGCTCTTGACCACATGGAATCGCTTCTGACACTTTTTGATCTAGGTTATATAGACCTGCAAGACCGCTCAAATGCAGAGATACTTGTGCACAACATCATCAAAAAGGCTCTATACCTGAAATCGGCAAACCCTACGGATGAGCTAGCGCAGCTTCAAGTGAAGCTTCAGGAGAGATACCTTATAAATGCATCTATTTTCCAGAGCCTTCCTGATTACTGGGGTCTTGGACAGCACTTTCCAGTTATGCCGCTGCATCATCTAAACACGACCCCGCTAAGAGCGGCGTCTCTGTGGGATATTACATGTGACAGTGATGGAGAGATAGGCTTCAACCCTGACAAACCGCTCTATCTTCACGACGTAAATCTTGATGAAGAGGAGTACTTTTTAGGATTTTTCAATGTCGGCGCATATCAGGAGACTTTAGGGATGAACCACAACCTCTTTACGCATCCGAGCGAATACACTATTACGATCGACGAGTACACTTATGAGATAAAAAATGCAGTGGAGTCCAAAAGCATACTTGATATACTAGACTCCATAGGATACGATGCTGAGATGTTATCTAGCAGACTTAAGAGCGATCTTATGAAATCTGATTTTATTACAGAGCAAGAAAAAAATGATACACTTGCAAAACTGGAACTTTTTTTAAAACAAAACGGTTATCTAAGAACTACGAATTAGGAGTTTAAATTGGGAATTTATGCTGACATCAAAGAAGATTTTTTAAATGTTTACAAAAATGATCCAGCACTTAGCTCTAAGCTAGACTTCCTGTTTAACTACCCCGGTGTTTGGGCTATGGCCTGGTACAGAATAGCCCACGGTCTATACCGAGCTAACTTTAAGACACTGGCTAGAGTTATTATGGGTCTAAATCAGATTTTTACAAACATTGATATACATCCTGGTGCACAAATCGGCAGAAGAGTTTTTATAGACCACGGATTCGGCGTAGTTATCGGTCAAACCTCAATCATAGAAGATGATGTAATTATATATCAGGGCGTAACGCTGGGCGGTGTTTCGCTGACTCACGGCAAAAGACATCCTACAATTAAAAAAGGTGCCGTAATCGGTGCAGGGGCAAAAGTATTAGGAAATATTACAATCGGCGAATATGCAAAAATAGGTGCAAACTCCGTTGTAGTAAAACCTGTCCCGGACAATGCAACTGCGATAGGCATACCAGCTCACGTAATCGAAAAAGGAAGATGTAAAGATCCTCTTATGCACAATATGCTGCCAGATATCAATAAAGAGATGTTTGAGTATCTGCTTAAGCGTGTTGCGGTACTTGAGCATATCTTAGTCGAAGACAACAAGGAACTTTTAGAACAAGACCTTGAGCTTGAAAATATTTATGAATCTTTCATAAGAGCTATGAAAAACTAAATATATTTTAGTATAATTCGC
>JBFEYZ010000052.1:0-10865 GCA_041561855.1 Sulfurimonas sp.
GACCAGACTGACACCGGACGGAAGCGGTTTTACATCAAAACTCAGCTCGTTTGAAAAGTATGTTTTCCATTTTATCGTAGGTATCCAGTCTCCCCAAGCACTAGCCCTTGAACCTCTAGAGGCTATTCTCATCTGCGCTTGCGGGATTTTAAGCTCCCCTGCTCTTTGTGGTGCTAAAGAGTATACTATCTCCGTGATTGTATATTTTGAGTCCTGATACCTTTTTGGCTGTGACTCATTTTTTATCCAAAATCCTTTTAGCTCGGGTGGAGTAAACTCGCTATCAACCGCCTCGGCATCGCTTCTTTGCTTAAATGTGAGCGTCAAATCAAATGACTCTCCGACAAAAAGCTCTTTTTTAGAACTCTCAAGCTTTAAAACAAAATCCAGATCCTTTGCGCCGCTTACAGGAACAACCTTTACCTCAACACTGTTGCCGGACTCCGTTTTGCCGTCTATTTCGACCTCCACAGGATCGATTACACAGCTTTTTTGCGGTACGAACCTATAACTTAAAGTATAGTTTTTATTGATAGCTCCGTTTGTTATCTGCATACTTGTTTGTGAGCTTGTAGATATTACGTCACTATCGCACAATCTGCGAATATTGGGTCTTGTAATATCCTCCCCTGAGATGGTAAGCGAATATGTCACCATCTCGCCGAGCTCAACCTCTTTTGGGCTAACTTTTGCAACAACCTGTGCGTATGCCGTATTTAAAAATAGCAGCAGTATAAATAGTACTTTGGTTATAGTTCTCATAATTTGCCTTTGTTCTCTACCATGGTTTTTCATCCGGATTTATTTGAGCCTTATCTTCATCATTCAGCCTATAAAGGAATGTGCTGTTGCTGTTGCCAAGCTGCTTTATCCATTTCTGCTCCTCTTCATCACTCATAGTCTTATTTTGCATATCTACTGAGCCTGACGAGCCGTTATCATCGCTTTTTTCACTCTCTTTCATATCTTGTTCTTTTCTTTTTTGCTCTGTTTGATTCTCATCTCTGCCATCTTCGCTCTTAGACTCATCCTTATCATTCTCTTCTTTTTTCTGAGACTCTTTTTTCTGTTTATTGTCTTTATCTTTTGAGGCATCCTCTTTTTTATCACCGTTCTCGTCTTTCTTCGAGTCGTCTTCATCGCCGCTCTCATCAGATTTTGAATCCCGGTTTTTATCGCTTTGCTCCTGTTTCTCTTCTTTGTCTTGCTTCTCTTGCTTATCGTCACCCTCTTTTGAGTCGCTATTTTGTTCCTCTAAAAGCTTCTTGACCTCTTGCAGGTTCTCTCTTGTATCTTTATCATCGGCTATCTCCAAAGAGTTCTCGTAAGCTTCAACAGCCTTTTGCAGATCGCCATTTTTTGCATAAGCATTTCCGAGGTTTGACAGGCTCTTAGCTTTTAGATCTTTATCCGCAAAATCCGCTTTTTCATATGACTCTATCGCTTCTTGATACTTTTTCTCTTTATAGTAGGCATTTGCCGCATTGTAGTAGCTATAAGGATTTTGAGAGTTTTGTGCATGCTCGTTGTAAAGTTTTGCCGCCTCCGAGTAACTGCCGCTCTCATACGCATCTTTCGCTTTTTTGATATCAAAAAAGTCAAAAATTCCCGCTTGGGCATGCGAAGCATTGAAAAGAGCAAAAGATAAAACAAACAGAGATGCAACGTTTTTGACCCTGCCCATCGAACTGGTCGCAACAAGCAAAATCAAGAGTGCGGCTCCCAACGGATAGTAAAAGAGGGGTTTGTGCTTTTGTATCTCTTCGCTTTTTAACTCCCTCTCTTGGCTTATCTGGGTTATCTCTTTAAACATTCTTTTTATATCATCCGAAGATGTCGTGCTCTGTATATATACTCCGCCTGTTTTTGTCGCAAGGTCCGCAATATTCTCATTTAGTTTTGAGATGATTATCTCCCCTTTGTGCTTTACAAGTGTCCCGTCTTCAAGCTTTATAGGGGAGCCTTTTTGTGTAGCTACACCTAAGACAAAAACAGTGATGTTGTCTTTTTTTGCAGCCTTGATTTCCTCTGAAAAATCATCCTTGTCTCCGCCGTCGCTCAGTATTAGAAGATACTTTTTGTCCTTGTCTTTTTCTGCCTTGCTTACAACGTCCAAGACGGAGAGGAAATCAGTTCCCTTCTCGGTTATAGATGACGTGTCAAGCTTACGAAGCAAAAATGCTACGGCAGCCGTGTCAAAACTAAGAGGAGAGACAAGGTATGAGTTTTTAGCAAAAGCTACTATACCGATACGCTCATTTGGTGCTTCATCTAAAAGAGTCAATACTTTTGATTTTGCGGCTTCAAGCCTGTTTGGATAGATATCCGGTGCGAGCATAGAGTCGGAAATATCTATGGCTATCATGATGTCAGCACTCTTTGCTTTGACCTCAACCGTTCCCTCTTTTATGGCAGGCTGGGCAAGTGCGATTATCATAAAAAACACCATAAGAAAAAAGAGTGCATTTCTTGCTTTTAGCGTCAAAGAGTTTGTGCTTGCTCGCAGCCTATCCATCACATCTGGAGAAAAGAACGCCGCATACTGCTCCTTTTGGGTAAGCAGCAGTCCAAAGAGTATAAAGAGCGGAGGCAGCATATAGTAAAGAAACTCCGGGTGCAAAAATGTCATGCATAGCCCCTTTTGTTTCTAAGATAGATGTAGAACATCAATGATAGGAGGGAGATAAAAAGAGGGAACTGATAGTAATATTTTACGTTGGTAAAGCTCTCTCCTCTTATCTCGGACTTCTCAAGCTTATCTATTGTTTTATAGACCTCTTTTAGCTCGTTCGCATTGGAAGCGGCAAATGCAACTCCGCCGCTGTCGTTTGCTATTTGAAGCAGCACATCCTGATTATACTCATGCGGCATACCTATTCCTATTGGGTAAACCTTTACGCCCTCTTTCTTTGCCATCTCGATTGCCACGTCGAGCGGAATTTTGTCAATTTGCGGCGTGGAGTAACCGTCTGTGAGCAAAATTGCTATTTTTGTCTTGGAATCACCCATCTTCAATAGGTTTACGCCCTGCGCCAAGGATGTATTTAATGCCGTATATTTTCCCGCCATGCCGATAGAGAGTTGTGAGAGAATTCTGCTTAATATCTCTGCATCATAGGTCGGGGGCGAGGCAATAAATGAAAACGCACCAAATACGACCAGACCTATATTGTCGTTTTGTCTCTCCTTTATAAACTCTGCTACAATCTCTTTTACGACGTCAAACCTTGTTAAATGTTGATTTTTGGCGTCAAACCCCTCCGCCTGCATAGACTCTGAAGCATCCAAAATCAGAGCTATCTCATACCCCTCTTTCGGTTCAAGTTCGTATGGCTCATCTTTTACGGGCGACATAAGGGCTAGTATCATCCCAAAGACTCCAAGCCACTTTAAAAACAGTAGTGTCTTTGACGCCGAGACGCTGCGCTTTAAAAACTCGCTCGTGTGTGGAAAGTAAATTGAGGGGAGCCTCATCTTGCAAAATATGGAGCAGAGAAGAAAAAGAATAAGAATGGATGCAAATTGTGGAAACTCAAAGTAGATCCCATCAAACATCGATCATCTCCTTGTAAAGCTCTATATAGCCTAGAGTCTCTTTGCTGAACTCTTCCACCTCTTTTTTGTACTTATACTCCTCTAAGCGGTTTGTGAGATTTTCATACATCTCTTTGTGTCTTAGGCTGTCATCTTTAAAAGTAGCCCCCAAAGAGGTGATCATATAGGCACTGTTTTTTGTACTACTAAGATCAAGCGAATTCAAAAGCCTGAAGTGCTCTTTTCGCAGGTTAAAAGAATTTCGTTTTTGAAGCCATTTGTAGATAAAATAGCCTAATAGCGCGACTAAAATAAGCACTACTGAGGAGATAGCTATAAAATAGTAAAGAGAGTACTCCTGCACTTCGACTATCGGCTTTATATCATGAAGCGGGATATCGTAACTTTGCATCTGTGCCATTATCTGCCCTCAAAAAGTCTGCGAAGCTTTACGCCGGCAATGCTGTCTGTATATATTTTTGTGAATCTGATGCCGTCACGTCTTAGCCTCTCAAAAAGCCTGTGGTCATGTGCAGCGACTTTTTGGCTGTATGCTCTTACGCTTGAAGCGTTGAAATCACCCTCTAAAACCGCACCGCTCTCGGGATCGATAAGAGATGCAAAGCCCATTTCTGGAGGGTTTTCTTCAAGATGGTCCCTGACTATGACAGAGAGCACTTCATGTTTTCTTGCCAGAAGTCTAAAATCCGGTATCTCAAAATAATCGCCTATTATCAGGATAAGTGATTTTCTTTTGAGTCTCTTAAAGAGCGTATCTGCGATAAACTTGAAATCCACTTTTTTGTTTATTGCATCAAAATTTAAAATCTCCTCTACATTTTTTTGCACGGAGAATAGTTTTTTGCTCGGTTTTGCGTGAGAGACCATCTCATCCGTAAAGATGTAAGAGCTTAGAAGATCACCGTTTTTAAGCGTTGAGAAACCCAAAAGAGCGGCAACTTCGGCGATGGCCTCCTGTTTAAATCTCTTTGAGCCAAAATGCACACTCCCGTTTAAGACAGAGACTACTACAACGCTTAGCTCCCTCTCTTCACGAAATATCTTAATAAATGGTTTTTGCATCTTGGCAGTAATATTCCAGTCGATATGACGAATATCATCGCCCGGCATATATTCGCGAAGCTCGATAAAGTCATAACCCTCGCCCTGAAAGATGGATGGGTTGTTTCCGACCATTTCACTAAATACTTGACGCCTTGCACGAACCAAGATTTTTTGCAGTTTGCTCATAGTTTATGCCACATCTACGGTATAGCTACTCTCTGAAGTACTTTTTCTATTATCTCATCGGTTGTAACTCCCTCGGCTTCCGCTTCGTATGTAAGAACTATACGGTGACGCATAAGCTCTTTTGCGATGTATGCTACATCAACCGGTGTTACAAAATCTTTGCCTCTCATAAATGCCATCGCTTTTACGGCTTTGAACATATCAATGCTTACACGCGGCGATGCGCCGAACTGGATGAAATCTTTTATATCGTCAAGTCCATACTCGTTAGGATTTCTTGTAGCATTGACCAGCTCGATCATATACTCCTCGACCTGCTCGTCAATATGCACGTTTCTTACAGCCTCTTTTAATGCATCAAGATCTTCATGCGTTATTACGCTATTTATTGCATCAAAATTGCCGCTTGACATTCGTCTTGCAATCTCAAGCTCCTCATCTTTAGTATTGTAATCTACGATGAGCTTTAGCATAAATCTGTCAAGCTGTGCTTCAGGGAGCTGATATACTCCCTCCTGCTCAACAGGATTTTGCGTAGCCATAACAAAGAACGGAGGAGAGAGTTTGAATGTAGTATCGCCGAGTGTCACCTGCTTCTCCTGCATGACCTCAAGCAGAGCAGACTGCACTTTTGCAGGAGCACGGTTTATCTCATCCGCCAAAAGAAGATTTGTAAATATAGGACCTTTTTTTATCTTAAAACTGTTGTTTTTAGGATCATATATCTCGGCACCGAGTATATCCGAGGGAAGAAGGTCCGGAGTAAACTGTGCGCGTTTAAAATCAAGCCCCAGACTTTTTGCAAGCGCATTTACAGTCGTGGTCTTTGCAAGTCCGGGAACACCTTCTATAAGAATATGCCCTTCACACAAAAGAGCAATCAGAAGAGAATCGATCATCTTCTGCTGCCCGACAACTACTTTGCTAACCTCTTTTTTAATCAACTCTATCTTGGAAATCATAAGTTCTTTGCCTTATATTTAAATTGTACAGATTATATCAAAAGGGCGGTAACATTCTGTCAAACAACTATATGTCAAGACCTGTTATCTTGCCTATTCCCTCATTTTTTATCATCTCGTCAAGCTTTATTGCGACATCCTCTTTGGCTACTTCATACCCTTGCGTCGAGTATCCTACAATATTTAACTTATTGCTTGCTACTATTGAGCCTTTATGATCTTTAACGCTTATGTCTATTGCAAAGCGGGCGAGCGCAAATCCAAACGAAGAGTCTTTTTGTTCTACATCCACGTCTATCCTTACTATAAAATGCGTGCTGCCCTTAGAGTTGTTTATTTCTACTCCATTAGCGGCAAATCCCTCTTTTATAGAGGCTTCAAGAACCTTTGAGTCACTGTCGCACTCAATCTCAACAGATATGCTCGAGAGTAGTTTCTCATAGGAGGAGTTTATTATATCTATCTTTTCAATATACTCTTTTCCCTTAAAGGAGCCGTCTAATACGTTCATTACGACTATAGTGTCTGGAACATCTTTGATCTCACGTTTTACTTTTTTATAACCGCTTAACCGTTTAATGGCATTGTGTGAGGAGAGTGAATCTATGTGCGAATCTGCAAGAGCAAACTTCTGTTGTAACTCATGTTTTAAACTCTCAAACAGCTTCTGTTTGTCTGATCTTATCAAAACAATGTAGTTATTAAACCCGAGTTTATACGACTCCATAAGCTCATAACTGCTTATGCGGATATTTTTAACATCGCTTTGCGTACTACTTACAACCGTTGATTGATGGGTGTTTACTAAACCCTCCTGCACAACTTTCTTGGAATCAAATTGCGAGGAGATCGAGACACTGAGCGTGGAAGCCATCATATTAAGGGCATTTTTCACCGCCTCTTCCCTGTTCTCGCCCTCTCCTAAAGCATAAAGTGCAGAAGCCGTTGTCTTGGGAGGATTGACGTACCAAGACGGCGGAGCTTTTTTTTGCACTGCCTCAACCTCTTTTTTTGCTCCGCAGCCCGTAAGAAACAGAAGACTCAGAAATATAGTTGTAATTGAAAAATATTTGACTTTTCTTTGCATTATCTTAATATCTGCTCTTTTGCTTTGTTGCTTTTTTCAATCATCTCACCGATTCTTACATAAGCCGTGCTAACCTCTATAACAGGTTCTATTGCCATATCGTCGGCAACCTTATAGTATTTTTGAGCTTCCGTGTATAATCCCTGTGCCTCTTTTATTATGCCAAGATTATAAAACGGAACATAACTTTTCTCTTTTGTGGAGTCGATCAATTCGATAAGAAACATTTCGGCTTTGTCCAATCTGTTGTGCTTTATATACTCCAGGGAGGCTTCTAAAAGCCTCTCTTCATTATCACTGTATTCAATATCAGGGGAGTCAAGCAAAACAACCTCAAAATGACTATAATGAGGTGCTAGTTTATATGTAAAATCCTCTGCTATAGAGTTTGCCAAGACCTCAAGAGCCGCTTCAATTGCAGGAATCTCCTTGGCGCTGTCTTGGCAATGCTTGAATTCGGACATTTTATTTAACGTATCCGCATATATAACATCGCCTTTTGAGATGTCGACCATACGTATCTCTGCAGAGAGCCCGACCACTCTTTTTGTACATAGAACATTATACTTGACACTCTCTTTGCACTTTTTATCCACGCATTTAGAACGCTCTTCCAAAAAGCGTGTATCTTTTGATGTCGCTTGTCCTACTCTTCCTGATATTATCGCCTCTGCACCGATCAGATTTCCGACATCTACAGCTGTAGAGAGATCCACTAAACCGCTGTTTTGTATCTTTTGCTCGGCTATTATCTTGTCAAAATCTTTTCTGCTTATAACCGTAAAATAATCTTTATTGTCAATCTTTTGTTTGACTAGCTTGGTCTCTATCTTGTTTGAAAGTCCAAAATAGTCCTCTTCAAACGGAGCCACACTTATCTTTTTTGTAAGAGCTGCACGGTCTATCTCAGCAGGCTCAAGTGCACGAATGGAGACTTTTTGCGAACAGCCGGCAAATGTTAAAACAGCTGCCGTAAACAAGAGTATCTTAAAAATTACCATGAAACAGCTTTATTGCTTCCTCTTTTTGCAACAATGCGCTCATCTTCCCAATATGCCAGACCCGTCTTTATCTCCGTCAATGACATCTGAAAATAGTACTCGACTCTTTGGGTTTTACTATCAACTCTGATATTTCTCTGAAGTATCTTGCCCGATAAGCTCAGATCTGGAGCTATCATACTTCCTTTGCCTGCAACAGTTTTTTGATCAAACTCTGCGTTGCCTCTTAGCGTCTCTCTTGCGTGCATTGACATCTCATCTTCAGCGCCTTCAAGCCCTACAGCGGTAGTGACGACCACTTTGCCGCTTTGAAGAAGTCCTACACGAATCTTTTTAACAAGCTGATCCGTATCTATATGCTGCATGGTATCGTTTACTATTCTTGAGACCACGAGAACATAACGTTTTCCGTCTTTTTTATCTACTGCACCAGAAGCCAGCAGTGACTCTATCATATCCTGTGCCGCACCCTGAAAATCCCTGTAGTCAAGACCCATGACCGCCTCGCCTTTGTCATTGTCTATATCTATGTTTGTAGTTTTTGTCTCACAGCCGCTAAAGATAACTCCAAGAGCCGCTAAAATTATTGTCCATTGTATTGTTCTTCGCATATTACTTCCTTTTGTGATTTTATATATAGGCGAAATGTAGTCGCTTTCGTACTAGGCGATGTCGCATTTATTTGAAACGGTTGGTTCGCATAGGCAGGAACGGTTTTGTATTTTGAGAGTATGCTCTGTATTTTAAAGCCCTCTTTGTCGAACCAGATTACCTGATACTCAAGAAGCTTATAGCTGTCTGATCTGTTCTCACCGATAACCTGCGCCTGCATAAAACCGTCAGGCTTTTTGCGCCCTTTTATATCCGTTACTACTATGTCGCTGTTGCCGCAGTTGCTTATCACTTTAACTATGGGATCGCTCACTCCGGGCTCTTTGGCACAACCGCCAAAAATTAAAACCAAAAAAGCGATATATCCGATCAATCTCATTAAAACTCCTTAAAACTCTATAACAGTTACACTCGGTTTTGAAGTAGCTGTAGGTATTTTAACATAAACAATGGCGTGTTTTGCACTCTTTGAGAGCTCTACGTCTATGCTGTGCACTCCGGTTTTTAACAAGAGGTTATTGCTTTGGGGTATTTTAACTCTTGTTACCTGAAAATCTTTTGGCAAAGTATTCCAACTTCTAATATCAGCATGGGTTGTTAAGAGTTGAAACGCCGCCGTAGCAAGCCCTATGTATGGATTATCCCTCTTTGCCTCATACTGTGCATATGTTTTAAGCGCAGCAGAGAATATTGCACGAGTCAAGATATCGTTATAAGAGTAGTTAAACTCTGTAAATATTACACTGTCCATATCTCCTACAACCGACGTTTTTGAGAGAGTCTTTGTGTTTGATACAACACTTATGCCATCACCGGCACTCACTCCCTTTCTCATTTTAGGCAGTGCGATGCCGGTGTAGATGACCTTGTTCGATGCAAGATATACGGGAATGTTTATTTTAAACTCGCTCTTTGAAGCTCCCAAACCGTTTTCATATACCACCCAGACATATCTCTCTTTTATCGTCTTGCCCGCTAAGGCATACTCAACCATCTCAAAGTCTGACTCCACAGTTTTGTTTTGGGGCACCATTCCGTAAACCTCTTTAAGCAGAGATGATGATTTTGCGTAATCGCCCTCTATTGCGAAGAAGAGGCCTGCGAGGTAGAGCGTAAAAGGGTTCACGAACTCGGGATATGCCTCATACTCTCCGAGAGATGAGTAGTTTTGGGAGATGATACTATTGACCTGTCGATTGTTAAGCGTATTGTCGATGGCACTTGATCTCTGATCTCTTTTTTTTTGGGCTATCGCCTCTTTTTGTTTTGCGATCAGCTCTGCATAGGTCTCTTTTGCGCGACGCACTCTGTCAACCGCACGGTTAAACTCTACGCGCGCTTTTTCAAAATCTCCAAGAATCATGTAATCGAGGGCTTTATATGTATTTACCATAATGGATTCAGAGATGGACGCCTGATAATCCCTTGCCGCATCGTTTAACATCACTCCTGTTAAATAATCACTTACACTACCGGCTATGCTCTTTTGATGATGAAACTTTATAATACTCTCCGCCTCGTCTAAAAGAGCGATACTGCTTCTATACTCCTTGGCAAAAAGGTAGCTGTTCGCTGCTTGGAGGGTTGCAAGAAGATTCGCGTCATCAATCTCTGCCGTTTTACTCTTCTCTTTAACAGATATTTGGGCAGATGCCATATAATCGCCTGAGATAAACTTTTCATAACTCTGTGCGGAGCTTCCTACATCAATGCCTACAGAGTTTGCCAAATTTGCCATACATCCGCTAAAGAGAATAGGTACAAGAAGCAACCATGCAGCTCTAAAAAGTTTTACCATGCCGTTTTTATGCCTCATCTCTGCTTATTACCCATACATACAGCTCACAGCTCTGAGGGTCTAGCCAGATATCTTTTACCTCTACGGGAGACGATTTATCCGCACTTCTAATAACCGCAGAGGACTCGAATATCTCAGCATTAATCTCATTATTTACTATTTTAAGGAGCTCGTGTCTGGACTTCATCTGCATCTTTTTATCTTTTAAGAGAGCAGATTTTGCAAGGGAGAGTGCCGCTTTTTTCTGTTCAGCAAGACTCCTGCCTTCCTCTTTTTCGGCAATTCCAACGGAGCCTAAGACTCCGCCTTGATTCGGTCTGAAAAACCAGAGAGGTTTGTTCTGAAAAAGAGCGCTTTTTGTATTGATAGTCTCAAGAAGCTCTTTTTGATAGCATCTGCTCTCTATTAATTCCTTTTTTTCAAAAGGGCGTGTTATCAAAGCAGGCAGGGAAGTTTTCTTTTTTTGTATATCTAAACCCACGACTCTGTCAATACTTTCCTGAGGACTCTCTACCAAGATATACAGCTTTTTGTTTGAATCGAAAAATGCATCGGCCTGATGTGCATCGCTTAAAAACAGCTCCGAGAGAGCGACTATTTTGTCTTTGTACTTGTTTGAA
>JBFEYZ010000053.1:0-10783 GCA_041561855.1 Sulfurimonas sp.
AAAGATGTTTACAGAACTCTCTTTGATACCTATCATAGACTTGAAAACTCACAGAAGATGATCGAGGCTGTCGTTGATCTTAATAAAGCCTATAAAGACGACTACAGGGATATTGAGAGATACGTAGCGGTTATGGCTGTAGGCAGCGAGACAAAAGACAACAATATGGTCATAGAGTACGGAGAGAAGATAATGACGATACAGCAGAGCTCAGACTCATTTGCGCAAAGCCCTTTTGTAGAGTTCACGCTGTATGGGGCGTATGTAGATAAAGAGGATTATAACAGAGCGCTTGAGGTTATAAGATCGCTTGATGCTTTAGATCTGGAAAAAACGCAAAGAGCAAGACAAAAGTATCTTCTGGGAAGCGTGCTGGAGAAGCTGTGGAGAGACGACGCCTCACAAAAAGCATATCAAGAAGCCATAGATGCAGCGCCTGATTCAGCATGGGCAGAGCTGGCAAAGAGTGCAGCGAGACTCTAGATATGGCAAAAGTTTTGATTTTAAGCGGTGCTGGTATCAGTGCTGAGTCCGGCATAAGCACTTTTAGAGAGAGCGGCGGGTTATGGGAAGAGTACGACGTGAGTATTGTCTGCAACTACGACAGTATGCAGAAGCACGAAGAGCTGACCATAGAGTTTTATGACAAAAGAAGAGCGGAGCTTGAGTCCAAAGAGCCAAACTACGCACATAAGGTCATAGCCGGTCTGAAAAAGAGATACGGCAAAGATATAGCGGTAATTACTCAAAACGTGGACAATCTTTTTGAAAAAGCCGGGCTGCAGAGCAGTGAGGTGATTCATCTGCACGGCTTTTTAAGAGAGCTTAGATGTCAAGACTCATATTGTGAGCAGATATTTGATGTAGGATATGCAAACCAAAAGGAATTCAACGGAGGAAAGTGTCCGTCTTGCGGTTCAAAACTTAGGCCGAATATAGTATTTTTTGGAGAGCAGGCACCGATGTACGAGGAGCTAAGCAGACATATTCAGGATTGTGAACTCTTAGTAGTTATCGGCACTAGCGGCAATGTTATCGGCGTAAATACGATGGCACAGTTTGCTACTAGGTCGATTTTAAATAACTATGAGCCAAGCAGTGCCATAAACGACGCCTACTTTTCAAAAGTACTTTATAAAAAAGCGACCCAAGCCGTTGATGAGATAGCCGAGGAGATAGAGAATTTTTTAGATATCAGATAAGATAATCTCTTCCAGATCCTTAAGCGGCGCACTTATGACACCCTCAAACTGGGTGCGGTTAAACGTCTGCTGTCTTTTTGCAAGTTGAGCCGTGTGTGTAGAGATATTTTCAATCATCTGCTCTTTTGTGACTTTGCCGTCAAGATACTCCAATACCTCGACAATGCCTATGGAACCCATAGAGTTCGGAAGTCTTGTGTAGCGCTGTTCTAGGTGGCAGACTTCATCTATCAGACCGGACTCGACCATCTTTAGAGTACGTTTTTTAATTCTCTGTCTCAAAACTTCTCTATCTGTTTCTATGTTATAAATTGGAAGGTTTCTGATTATCGGTTTTGGAGGATTCTGTTTGAACCACTCGCTTGGAGAAAGCCCTGAAGCTTCATAGATAAGAATAGCTTTTTCTATTCTGTATCTGTCCGAGGGCGATATATTTTTCATGTACTCCCCATCTAGCTCATACAAGAAACTGTAACAGCTTTGCAGGTCGCTCAGCCTCTCTTCTGCATTCACAGCCGCTTTTTGTGTTATTTTTTGAATGTCCGAGAGCCCGCTTATAAGAGATTTTAGGTAAAAAGATGTTCCGCCTACGATGATTAGGTTTTTTTTCTCTTTTTTGCATAGAGATGCCACCTCTTTGTATAGATTTATAAAAATTTCTACACTGAAATACTCATCCGGATTTAGAAGGTCGATACCGAAGTGTTTAACTTCTTTTAGCTCTTTTCTTGAAGGTTTTGCAGAGACGATATCAATCTCTTTATAGATGCTTAGTGAATCGATCGAGAGGATATAGGCATCTATTATTTTTGCGATATTTATCGCTAAATCACTTTTTCCTGATGCCGTGGGACCTATAATTGCGAGCTGAATCATGGCAAAATTATATCATTTTAAATCAACTTTGGGTAAAATAAAACAAAAAAGTGCCAAGGTCTAATTTGAAGCGATATATAAGCAAACTCAGAGATTTTAACGAACTTGTCATGTTTGAACACTCGATATTTTCGCTCCCCTTTATATTTATAGCGATGATAGTAGCAGCGGACGGCTGGTTCGGATTCTGGTTGCTTATCTTGGGCGTATTTGCTGCAGTAAGTGCTAGAAATTTCGCAATGGGACTTAACAGATATGCAGACAGAGATATAGATGCGCTAAATCCAAGAACCGCTTTAAGACCAAATGTTGACGGAAGACTTGATGCTTCAAGTATTATGATATTTACCGTCGTAAACGCTCTTGTTTTTGTCGCGGTGGCGTATATGATAAACCCGCTGGCATTTGCACTTAGTTTTCCTATTCTTGGGGTTTTGGGCAGTTACTCATATTTCAAGAGATTTTCGTCTTTGGCACATATTGTTTTGGGTTTCTCTCTGGGACTTGCCCCGATTGCCGGAGTAGTGGCAGTAAGCGCCGAGATAACGCCGTGGTCTGTTATGCTAAGCCTTGGCGTAATATTTTGGGTTGCAGGTTTTGACCTTCTTTATTCTTTGCAGGATATGGAGTTCGACAAAGAGAAAGGCCTTCACTCCATCCCTTCAAAGTACGGTTCCGAAGCGACTCTTCTGCTCTCATCGCTGTTTCATGTTCTGACCATAGTTTTTTGGGCGCTTTTTGTATGGGTTGCCGATCTTAACTTTTTTGCATATCTTGCTGTGCTTTTTAGTGCCTTAATGCTTGGATACGAGCACTATCTGGTCAGAAAGGATTTTACGAAAATAGACCGTGCTTTTTTCACCGTAAACGGCTATTTGGGAGTGGTGTTTTTCTTTTTGATTATTTTTGACAAGGTTTTATTATGAGCGTAAGATTAGTAAAAGCACCAATCGAGATAGCTTTTAGCGAAGTTGATACTGATAAAGAGGCTTATTTAAGAGAGTATCAGCAGCTAAGCGAGAGTGATGACGATCCGATAAACCAGTGGCTTAAGCTTGCACGTGCAAAAGGCGATACAAGCGATACCGACCCAGTTTTACTAAACCTTATGGTTGAGCTCTACAGAAAAGTGGATAACCTCGAGAGGTTTTTAAAGAATGAGGAGCCAAAAAGAGCCTCGTTGACGCATGATGTAGCTATTGAGTCTATAGGATTTGAGCACTTTAAACTCACAGAAGGTGTTTTGCAAGAGGGAGTGGAGTACTACGGAAGGGTTGTTATGCCGGTTCATCCAAAGAGAGACGTAGGTATATTTTTTACAGCACTTGATGACTCTTTGGCAAAGATAACAAAGATGCATGAGCGCGACGAGAAAGAGTGGAGTGCATATCTTACGGCGAGAGAGAGGGTCCTTATCCGCGAAGCAAAAGAGGGCAGAGAATGAATCTTGAAGCTATAAACGTAGAGTATTTGGTAGTTGCTATGGCAGCTATGATCTTGTATCTTATTTACTATGTTTTTACAAAAGATTCAGAGTACAATAAAAACATCCGCTCAGTCGCAACGGTTGCAGAAGAGTTAAACCGAGAGATCTTTTACCTAAAAAAGCAGCTTAGCGATACCCAGGCGGGAATCAAAAAAAATACAAGCCGTATGAGTGATGATGAGATTTACCAAGAGGTTGAGAGAACCGTTTATGACATGGTAAAACCTATCTCTCTTAGTTTGAAAAGACTAGAAGAGAGCATTAATACCATAGATGAGCATATTAACTCGAGGATATCTTCGTTGGAGAGCGGCGTTAAGCAGATATCTATTCCTGCATCTATTCATGGAA
This sequence comes from Sulfurimonas sp., assembly GCA_041561855.1. GTDB lineage: Bacteria > Campylobacterota > Campylobacteria > Campylobacterales > Sulfurimonadaceae > Sulfurimonas. The sequence goes on from JBFEYZ010000053.1 coordinate 3,916, forward strand.
ACGATGATGAAAAAATTATCTCGTTATATAAGCAGGGAGTGACACTAGAGACCATTTCAAAAGAGCTTCATATATCTAAAGCAGAAGTTGAGTTTGTTCTGAAAATCAACAAAATAAAGTAATCTTTTATGGCAGATAGAAAGCTCTTTACCCTTGTAGCGATACTTATCGGTATAAGTATCATCCTTACCTATACCCTCTCTGCATATACGACCATACTTTTTGGTGTAAATGAGTTTCATTTTGCTATCCGTCAGGCAGCGTTTGGGATATTTAGCATGCTTGTTATCTGGCTTTTGGCTCAAGGAAACCCGGATAAACTGCTTACTCCAATAGGTTTTACACTATTTATAGGTTCTACCGTACTAATGATTGCTATGCCATTTTTGCCGGACTATCTTGTTTCAGCGGTCGGAGGGGCAAAGAGATGGATAAAGGTGTTTGGCTTTTCTCTTGCTCCCGTTGAGTTCTTTAAAATTGGTTTTATCTACTTCTTGGCGTGGAGTTTTTCTAGAAAGCTCGGATATCATGACGGTATGGGCGTAAAAGAGGAGTATATAAGATTTGCTCCGTACGGAATAGTTTTTGTGGGGGCTATGTTTATTATAGCTTTTGTTCAAAATGACTTGGGACAGGTCGTGGTTATCGGACTAACACTTCTGTTTATGCTTATGTTTGCGGGAAGCAGTTTTAGATTTTTCTTGACCTTGTTGGTCGGGACTCTGATGTTCTTTATATTTTTTATCGTGAGTGCAGAACACAGGATACTGCGTATAAAGTCTTGGTGGGCGCTTGCACAAAACAGCGTGCTGGAGCTTTTCCCGGACGCTATTGCCGCTCAGCTGAGAGTCCCGACAGAGGTCGAACCTTACCAGATAGGGCACTCTTTAAATGCAATACATAATGGTGGACTCTTTGGAGTCGGGGTTGCAAACGGAACTTTTAAACTGGGTTTTTTAAGCGAGGTTCATACCGATTTTGTTCTTGCAGGACTTGCTGAAGAGTTTGGATTTTTCGGAGTTTTGGCGGTAGTTATTATATTTATGTGGATGCTTCAGAGGATTTTTAAGATAGCCAACCGTACAAAAGATCAAAGAGTATACCTCTTTAGTCTTGGAGTAGGGCTGCTTCTCTCTTTCGCTTTTTTGGTAAATGCGTACGGGATAAGCGGCATAACGCCGATTAAAGGAATCTCCGTTCCGTTTTTAAGTTACGGAGGTTCATCCATCTTGGCAGCTTCCGTTGGAGTTGGAATGGTTTTGATGGCATCTAAAAAAGCGAAGATGAACTAGCATGATCAGATTGGAAAACAGATGAGGTTTTGCATAACAGGCGGTGGAACAGGCGGGCATCTTATGATCGCTGAGGCTCTTGTAGAAGCTGCGGCACAAGAGGGACATGAGGCAATCTTTATAGGCTCTACAAGCGGACAGGATAGAAAATATTTTGAATCTCACAGCAGTTTCAGCCACGTCTATTTTTTAGAGACGACAGGCGTTGTAAATCAAAAGGGTTTTAAAAAAGTAAAAGCGCTTTGGCTGGTTCTGAAGGCTTTTTTTACTTCAAGAGGGATTTTAAAACGTCACAAGATCGGTGCAGTTTACAGTGTAGGCGGTTTTTCGGCGGCTCCTGCATCGTTTGCGGCGCTAAGCAGACGCATTCCTCTTTTTATACATGAGCAAAATGCTGTTGAGGGAAGATTGAACTCGCTTTTAAAGCCATATGCAGCAAGATTTATATCAGCTTACGATGAGGATTCCCCGATTAAGGGCTACCCCGTAAAAGATGAGTTCTTTAAAAGTGCCAGAGTAAGAGAACATATAAAGACTATCATTTTTCTAGGCGGGTCGCAAGGCGCAAAAGCTATCAATGATCTGGCACTCAGCGTAGCAAGCGAGCTTCAAAGCAGGGGAATAAACATAATCCATCAGGCAGGTGAGAGAGATTATGATAGAGTAAAAAAAAGTTATAAAGATATGGGTATAGATGCCGAGGTGTATGCTTTTACAAAGGAGATGCCTTCTTTGATGTCAAAAGCGGATCTTGCAGTCAGCCGATCTGGGGCTAGTACTTTATGGGAGCTTTGTGCAAACGGCCTGCCTGCTCTATTTATACCGTTTCCTCATGCCGCATCCGATCATCAATACCATAATGCACGCTTTATTGTTCAAAATGAGATGGGATGGTGCGAGAGAGAGGGTGAAGGCCTGAGAGAAAAACTGCTCTTACTTCTGGATGAAGATATTAGTAAAAAAAGCAGTGCTTTAATGGAACACTCAAACAAGGATGTAGCAAAGATGATGATTTTAGACGCATACAGGGTAGTAAATGATTAGAGAGTTGGCCGCTGATCTTGTAGATCTTATTTTTGATTGGGGCTACTTAGGGATATTTCTGCTTATGACCATAGAGAGCTCGTTTATCCCGTTCCCAAGTGAGATAGTTCTTATTCCTGCAGGTTACTTGGCATCAAAAGGAGATATGAGCATAGGTATGATAATGGCAAGCGCTCTAGGCGGTTCGATGGCAGGTGCTTTTATAAACTACTTTTTGGCGCTCTTTTTGGGGAGAAAGATTCTTAAAAAGTACGGAAAGTACTTTTTTATAAGAGAAGATGCCCTTTATAAGATGGATACTTATTTTCAAAAACACGGGCACATCTCCACTTTTATAGGAAGATTGGTGCCTGGGATCCGTCAGCTTATATCTATTCCTGCAGGGCTGGCTCGTATGAATCTGGCTGTTTTTTCAACTTACACTGCTCTTGGAGCAGGGATATGGGCTCTGATCCTTGTAATGCTTGGCTATTTGATAGGTGAGAATCAGCAGCTTATTGAAAGTTATTTAAAACAAATAACCATTGGTGTTCTTGTAGCCTTGGTTTTATTGGCTTCGTGGTATATTTATTATCAAAAAACAAAAAGGATATAAAAGATGGACAGCAATTTAGGATATATGTTTGAAGCAGGTTTTTTTGGAACACGCGCACCGATATTTATGGATCTGGTAACGCTTATAGTCTCGCTTCTGCCTTTTCTTGTAGCTTTAGCGATCTCGTTTGCAGCAAAAAAGCATTATAGAGTCCATTCATACCTTCAGATCATTATATTTGCTTTTTCTGTAATAGTGCTAACATACTTTGAGTACGGCGTAAGAGTCGGCGGAGGGTTTGCAGCATTTATGCAGGAGAGCGGAGTCTCATACAGTTATGCTCTTATGGTTCTTGTTGCCCATATCATAATTGCGGTTATCACTGTTATATTATGGGCGACTGCTATCTTTAGAGCGAAAAAATTGTTACAATTAGGTGTTCACAGGAAAATGGGCCTAATTACATTTTCTGGCGTGGTTCTTACTTCCATGACTGGAATATGGGTCTATTTTTTGATGTTTGTATATTAAAATAGAGGAGTTTAAAATGAAGTACACTGTTAGTTTTAGAATCTGGCACTGGTTAAATGCCATAGTTGTTTTAGGGTTAGTAGGAACTGTTCTGCTTAGAAAAGGATTTTTGAGCTATAGAACAAACTCTGAGATCATAATGACAAAGCTCTCTGATATTGGAGTCGAAATCTTCAAAGAGGATGCCGTAGCAATAGCAAAAGCTATTCGTGCTGGAATGTGGGAGTGGCACCTAACCCTTGGTTATGCTCTTGCATTTTTGGTTCTCTACAGAATTGCTCTTTTTGTTTTTGACAAAAGCAAAAGAGATGATTTCGCCTCTTTGGATATACATAAGAAAGGCGTTAAAGCTTTATACTATATTCTGTATGCGGCACTGATTTTTATGACTATCAGCGGTTTTACGATGTATCTTAAAGAGGAGCTGGCCCTGGCGGATGCTACCGTTAAAAGTATAAAAGAGGTTCATGAGTTGGTATATAACTACTTTTTAATCTTTATACCTCTTCACGTAGCAGGAGTAGTGATTGCAGATATAAGAGAAGAGCACGGCATAATCTCTACGATGATAAACGGAAGAACAAAAGATAATTTTTAAAAAAGGAATAAAATGGTTGAGTTAGATGCAGTTGCACCCGATTTCTGTCTGCCGAATCAGGATGATGTAGAGATATGTCTTAGAGATATTAAGGGGAAGTGGATAGTTCTCTACTTCTATCCTAAGGACAACACCCCGGGATGTACTACAGAAGCGTGTGACTTTAGCGAAGCAGCACCGGATTTTAGCGCTCTTAATGCTGTCATACTAGGTGTTAGTGCAGATTCTACGGAAAAACATAGAAATTTTATAGAGAAAAAAGATTTAAATATCACACTCTTAAGCGATGAGGCAAAAGAGATGCTGCAGTTGTACGGCGTGTGGCAGATGAAGAAAAATTATGGCAAAGAGTATATGGGAATCGTCCGCTCGACTCTTATTATAGATCCGCAGGGTGTAGTAAAAGCTCTTTGGAAAAATGTAAAAGTAAAAGATCACGCAAGGATCGTTAAAGAGAAGTTAGAGGAGCTTCAAGGCAAGTAGCCTTGAAGTTAGATTAATATCTGTAGCGAAGATAGAAACGGATGTCTTGTGCTTTGTCTACATACATTGATGCATTAGGCATAGTACTGCTTATTTCAAGCGGCGTTCCCGTGTTGTTTCCGAAGAAACCGTTGCTTCCGCTGTATTTATAGTCTATGTATGTATAGCGAAGCTGCATAGATAAGATATCGTCGACCAAATACTCCGTAAAGTATACCTCATAAGCATCACCGCGAGCCGCAACTTTTGAACCGATGTTCGTATCTTCACCGTAAGTTACACTTCTCCAGTATTTGCTTCCGTGGTTATACTCAACACCCCACTTTCCATAATCAGAGATAAGTGAAGGGAACTGTGTACCTATCCAAAATGATGTACCGGTCTTGCTCTCTCCGTCGGCTGAACCTAGCATTCCCTGATCGTCTCTAGGATCAGTTTTTGACACTGCAAAACTTGCAAAAACAGTAGTGTAGTCTAAGAAATCACTCCATCCGTCGCCTATGCCCTTAGCCGAAGCATAAACGACCCCGCTGTGCATACCGCCTACTGTATCAAAGCCTTGCGTATAATCCATAGGATCAGTTGCATCTATAAGATTACTTGCATAGTAGTACATGCTTGAGACCTTATATTGTCTATCTTGATAAGGCGTAAATATAAATCCGACAAGGTCTATATCTGAGTTTACACCGTCAGTATCGGCATAAGGAGTAGCCGTAAATTTAGGTGCCGCTTCGCTCATGCCTCTGCCGAGACAGAATTTTATAGAGGTTCCATACTGTTTGTTTAGTGTAAATTGAGAACTAAGTCCGTCAAATTCTACGTTTATGCCGTGCCCGATAGGAGAGTTTGGCTGGTCGTCATCTCTAAGGTTTACGAGCGCACCGTTTGTTGACGGACGGCGGCCGATACTGAACGTCCATGGAATATCTAGACCCATAAACTCCTGATCCTGCCATAAAAAGTATGCACTGCGCACTCTTATCTTGTCATCATAGGCATTCTCGTTAGCTATCCAGTCAAATGCTTCAAGTGACGCACTTGCTGGAACACTTGCTCCTGAGCGCTGCCCGAATGCCTTGTTATATGCAAGCTGACCTACAAAGCTGAGGTTGTTTGTAGCTTTGTATCCCATATCTATCCAGAGTCTGTTCGTCATAAAAGCGTCATTGTCGGCACTGCTGCCGTCAGCCATCTCATAGTTCATATTCTCTATAGCAAATCTATAGTCGACTTGGAACTTTAAGTGTGATCCGGTTGTATTTCTGTTTAACTCGGCAATACTCTCTTCGATTTCAAAGAGTCTGTCTTCAGTAGTCGGGATATACTCACCATCCTCATCAGACTCCTCCTCTTCGGCTTCCTCTGCAGAAGCTACTACTTCTGTATCTTCTTGCATGTCATCAGAGGCAACGTTTTCAGGTTCGCTCTCTTCATCCTGAGCAGTCTCTTTTTGAGCTTTAAGCTCAGCAATCTCCTGCTTTAACTTGTTCATCTCACGCTCCATTGCTTCAAAGCGTTCATACATTGTAGATTCAGCACTTAGATTTGTTACAATCAGCGCAGCAGTGGCTAAAGACAGCAGTAGTGGCTTCTTCATTGTCATCCCTTATTCAAGCAGTAGGTAATGCTTTTTTATTATATTGTCACTAGTACTATACCCAGAATATATAAAAAAAATTTTAAATTGTGATAATTTTATATAAAAAAATCTAATATCATAGAAGCACTGTTACAAATGAAGTATTATAAAGAGATTGATATAAAATTTAAAAAAGCTTATATTAAACATCTTTTTAGTACAATTCGCGGATTTTCTTTCACTTTTATAGTTGAAGAAATATTTGGCAGGTATGTATCATAAGTCAGTGTAACCCCCTTTTTAGGTGGGCATTACCCGATATTACCAAAGAAAACTGACAAAATTCTGGCTGAAAAATGCCCTTAAAGGACCTTGAATGGTAACTATGAAAGACTTACTGGAGTGTGGTGTACACTTCGGACACCAAACACGTCGTTGGAACCCGAAAATGAAAAAATATATCTTCGGTGTTCGTAAAAATATCTATATTATAGATCTACAAAAAACTCTTCGTTACTTCCGTAACACGTACCAGATTGTTGTTGATGCGGCAGCTGAAGGAAAAACTGTTCTTTTTGTCGGAACTAAAAAACAAGCTCGCCAATCTGTAAGAGATGCAGCGATCGCTTGCGGTATGCCTTACGTTGACAACAGATGGTTGGGCGGAATGCTTACAAACTTCCCTACTATTCAAAAATCTATCCGTAAACTTGACGTTATTACTGAGATGCAAGAGAACGGTCAGATGGATCTTTTAACTAAGAAAGAAGCGCTTATGCTTACTCGTCAAAAAGAGAAGCTAG
>JBFEYZ010000054.1:0-10583 GCA_041561855.1 Sulfurimonas sp.
ACTGAGACGCTTCATGAGCTAAATCTTCCCATAAGCACCATAAAGACAAACATTCATATGTTGAAAAAAAGCCTTGAGAGCGAAAAAGATTTCAAAAGGATCGCCAGAATAGAGAGCGCTTGCGAAATGCTGCAGCAGAGGTACAATGAACTTGACTATATGATAAAACTTCAAAGCTCCAATATTACATATGAAGAGTTCGAGCTTGGTGAACTTGTCAAAAGCAGAATAGAATTCTTAGAGCGTATCTATCCTCATATGGAGTTTGAACTCGAACTATCACCGCACGTAATAACAAATGATAAAATAGGCTTATCAAAAGTAATTGACAATCTTATAGATAATGCAGTAAAATATTCACGGAATATTCACAAAATAAGTATAAGATTGCAGGATTACTCTCTTTTCATAGAAGATCACGGTTGCGGAATGGATGAAGTAGAACTTATAAAAATTTTTGACAACTACTACCAGAGCAACAAAAATATGAAGGGCTTCGGCATAGGACTTAGCATGGTAAAGAGATTTTGCGATGCTAACGCTATCACGCTGAACTTTAAATCCAAACCGAATATCGGAACGACTGTTATTTTAAAATTTAAGGAAAATTAGTGGAAGAAAATATTTTAGCGTATGCGGAAGTAGCACTTGATTACGGAGTAATGGGACTTCTTATTGTTATGAGTATCGTCACTCTTTGGCTTTTTATTGAGAGAATGATGTTTTATGCGACTGTAGATGTGCAAAAATATGACCACAGAGACACTCTGGAAATGGAACTCACCGACAACATCAGCATAATCAGTGCAATCGGTTCAAATGCCCCATATGTCGGTCTTTTGGGAACTGTTATCGGGATAATGCTTACATTCTATACGATGGGTGATGTAGGTACGATCGACGCGAAAAAGATCATGGTAGGGCTGGCACTTGCACTAAAAGCTACCGCCATGGGTCTAATCGTGGCTATGCCTGCAATCGTAGCGTATACTATTCTGCTGCGAAAAGTCGAGAAGATACTAACGGTATATGACGTTATACAAGATAAAAAAGCAAGCGTCTAAATATGGCAAAATGCAAAAAGATCAGAAAAAGATTTGACGAAATAAACGTCATCCCTTTTATCGACATCATGCTCGTTCTTCTAGTCATGGTACTTACAACTGCGACGTTCGTAAATCAGGGCATAATCCCCATTGAACTTCCAGAAGCAAAAGCAGCCGCAAAAGAGAGTGCGAAAAAAGAGGTGACCGTCTACGTCAACGCGAAGGGAGAGCTCTTTATAGAGAAAGAGAAGGTTGATCTAAAAACTCTTGAACTAAGACTCTCAAAACTCTCAAAAGAGCAGACAGTCGTTCTTCGAAGCGACAAAGAGTCCAGATTTCAAGACTTCGTTAACGTAATGGATATACTAAAGCGCCTTAACCACGAACAGCTCTACATAGTCACAAAAGAGAGTCAGTAAGCCTTATCAAGCAGCTTAAACCGTTTACTGCCGCTGCTCACATCTTCAGTTTTCTGCTCTTGCTTATCTACTAGTTCCAAACTGTTCATGTCTGTACTGAATACCTTTTTCTCTATGCTCTTTTCATCGTGGAAAAGCGTAGTGGCAATAAAAAAGAGCACCATAATAACGACCACGCTGACATATAAAAGTATATAGTTTTTAATATGGCCTGTTTCAAAAGGGTTTTGCATTAAATCTCCGCTAGTTATCATGACATAAAAATGACATATTTTTATATATCTTAAAGAAGCTTATTATATCATACGTTGAATTTTAACTAAAAAGAAGCTCTCAGATGCAAAAAATTTTGTACTTCTTAATATTTTTCTTTGTAACGGCTGCGAACGCTTCTTTAAACCAATCTACACTCGACCTCTCCATACAAAACAAAAATATCGGTAAAAGCCTTCTCTATCTGGAGGACAAAAGTGCTAAAATGGAGCTTGAAGATATAAAAAAAACTCCTCTTAAAGAGTTTAAGCCCCTAAACAAAGAGATAGACTCTCAAATCTTCACAAAATCAGCCTTTTGGTACCTCTTCAACACCAATAATAAAGAGAGTTCTCCCCTACAGAGATTAATCGTATTAGGGATACCATGGCTGGACAATGTCACTCTGTATATAGAAGATGAAAACGGAAACTTAGCCACATATAAAGGCGGCGACACTCTTCCTTTTAGCAACAGGGCGATAGACGAGATTTTCATAAACTTTTTGCACCCGTTTGCTCCGGGCAACTCAAAAGTATATGTTCGTGTACAGACACTTGACCCATTTATAGTTCCTATATCCGTAATAGACACATTTACTTTTTTAAAAGATCAAGCAAAACATTCTGCTTTCTCAGGATTTGTATACGGAATAATAGTAGCCATGATCCTATACAATTTTATTCTGTTTCTTAGCATAAAAACCAGCCAATATATATTTTACGTACTTTATCTATCTCTGTTTTTAATAATGAGTACATCTTACAACTGTTATACCTTCAAATGGTTCTTATTTGACGATCCGCAACTCCAAAACTGGGCGGAATCCACGACTATCTTTCTCTTTAGTATAGGCGGTCTTCTTTTCGCGCAGTCATTTTTAAATCTAAATAACAGCTTCCCGCATCTTCATAGGGCGACGAACTATCTTATCATCTTTTTTGTCGTGACGATGGCCGCGACTTTTATAGCAGGGTATCACTATCATGTTATGTTCGCAATAACACTCTCTGTGCTGTTTAGCCTCTATGTATTTTTCATCGCTCTTTACTCTTTGCTTAAAGGGAACTACTATGCAAGATTCTTTTTGCTTGGAACGACAGCAGGTCTGTTTGGAACTTCGATCACTGCTGTAAGCGTGATGTCAATCATTCCGTACAGTGATATAGGTTTTCATGCGATAGACTACGGCATGACTATAGATGCTATTTTGCTCTCCTTTGCTCTTGCAGACAAAATGAAGATCATAAAACACGAAAAGAACTTGGCTCAAGATGAAGCGAAGAAAGCGCATGAAGCCAAAAAAGCCAAAGGTGCGTTCCTCTCCAATATGAGCCATGAGATAAGAACCCCTATGAATGCAATACTAGGCTTTATCAATCTTTTAAAAAAGAGCATCAAAGACGAAAAAAATCTCTCTTACGTCAATATAATTCTCTCAAATTCCCAAACGCTTCTGCATGTAATAGACGATATATTAGACCTCTCGACCATAGAGAACGGCAAGCTTATAATAAACAAACATTTTTTCCATCCGCACAAAGAGCTGGAATATGTAGGCAAACTTTTTGAGCCGACCGCAAAAGAGAGATCTATTGAGCTTATATCCAATATAGACCCTGACATTCCATACTGCTTGGAGGGTGATCTGGTAAGAATAAAACAGATAATTTTCAACTTTTTAAGCAATGCATTTAAATTCACCCCTCAGAACAAAAAAATATTTATAGACATCACCTACAAAGACTCGACTCTTTTTATATCAGTAAAAGACGAGGGCATAGGTATACCACAAAGCGCACAAAAGAAAATATTTGACGCTTTTGAACAAGCCGAAGATACGACTGCCGGAAAATACGGAGGCACCGGTCTTGGTCTCTCTATCTCATTAAAACTTGCCCACCTTATGGGAGGAGATATTTCGCTATCGAGCAAAGAGGGCGAGGGCAGCACGTTTACTCTCTCTCTTCCTCTTAGTAACTGCGAATCCGGAGAAATAGAGTATCTAAAAGAAAAAGAGTCTGAACTGGTAGAGGATTTTGACTACTCTGACTTATCCGGGAACATCTTGATAGCCGAAGATAATAAAATGAACCAGATGCTTATGAAGATATTGCTTCAAGAGTACTCTTTGGAGCCTACCATTGCGGATGACGGTGCTGAAGCAGTCAGAATCTTTAACTCATCAAAATTTGATCTGATACTAATGGATGAGAGTATGCCAAATATGACTGGTATAGAGGCCATCCATAAGATACGTGAACATGAGAACAAGAACGCTCTTAAACCAACTCCTATCGTTGCCCTTACCGCAAATGTCATGGAAGAGGACAGAGAAAAGTTCTTTAATGCCGGTGCAGACGATTTTATAGCCAAACCTATAGATATGGCAGAGCTAAACAGAGTTTTAAAACGTTTCCTATCGTAAAAGTAAGTACAAAAAACAACCTATAAAAGAAAATTTACATAATTTTTATGTTAATATCATTAAAAAAAATTTAAGGGTATGTTTATGCAAACGACATTGTTTAAAGGGAGCACAGTAAACTTAGAGGGAGATGCGCTTGGCATAGGGGACAAAGCACCTGTTGTACATGCAATAGGGACTGATCTAAACGACGTAGAGATAGGTGGAGCAAAAGACAGAATCCAGCTGCTTATAACAGTACCGTCTCTGGATACAGACACTTGTGCGGCTGAGACAAGAAGATTTAATGAAGATGTAAACAATCTGGATATCTGTGAGACTACCGTTGTCTCTATGGACCTTCCTTTTGCCTCTGAACGTTTTTGCACGACAAGCGGCATCGAAAATCTGTCGGTTGCAAGCGACTATCTTGATAAAGAGGTAAGCAAGGCCTACGGTGTTTTGATGAGCGACAACAAACTCAAAGGATTAAGTGCCAGAGCGGTTTTTGTAATTGACAGAAGCGGAACCATCGTTTACAAAGAGATAGTTCCTGAAGTAACTGCAGAACCAAACTATGAAGCGGCCCTTGAGGCGATAAAACAGGCTAGATAAAGCTATTAGGAGTTAAACACTATCTTAGCATCGGAGATGCGCTTATAAAGAAATATCTTCTTTTTATAAGGCATCCACTTGACCAAAAATATAGCCAGAGCCTCCCACAGCGAGACCCAGGCTGCAACCGTCAAACCTTCCGAGACAACAGCAAAAGCGATGCTCTTTTGCATAAACTCGCTCTGAGCCATACCTATTGAGAGCGTTGCGATAAGAGCTCCCACAAAAAGCAGCGTTGCTGACTTTTTAAACATCTCCTTCATTTTTCTATGTTCATGCTCCTGCAGATATGCAAAAAAACTCTTTACGCTGTTTTGAAGCCTTGATACGGACTCATCTTCGACCTTTGACTCAAAATTAAATCGAATCAAAAAACTCTCATCACCTAACTCGCCTGCACACTCGATTATATAATCGACAAGATCCTGATTAAGGTCTTTTTTTAAAAAATGGGATTTTTTGTCAAACTTGCTGTACAAATCCTCAACTTTTTGTGTCGAAATATCAATAATTATCTCTCCGCTCTTAGCTCTTTCATAACGCTCTAAAATCTCTCTGTTTTGCATACACTTACCTGCCTGCTTTAAAAATTATATTGTATCACATTGCCGAACTTTTATATCCATTGCTATTTTCATTTTAACAACTCCTCAGCACTATTTTTGTATAATCCCTACTAAATTTTCTAAAAGGTATCCCATGCGCGGTTATAAAATTTTTGCAGGTTCTGCAAGTGTGGAATTTGCAAAAGAGGTTTGTCAAATTTTAGATGTTCCATTGGCTAAAGCCGATGTTAAAAAGTTCAGTGACGGTGAGATCTCTGTGCAGATCGCCGAGAGCGTACGCGGTCGTGACGTATTTATAGTTCAGTCAACCGGTGCTCCCTCAAACGACAATCTTATGGAGCTTTTAATTATGACTGATGCTCTTCGCAGATCTTCTGCTTCAAGCATTACGGCAGTGGTTCCGTACTACGGTTACGCAAGACAGGACCGTAAAGCTGCACCGAGAGTTCCTATTACCGCAAGACTGGTTGCTGATATGTATGAAGCTGTGGGTATAAATAGAGTTGTAACAATAGATCTTCACGCAGGACAGATTCAAGGTTTTTTCAACATTCCTGTTGATAATCTATACGGCTCTATAACTTTTGAGAACTATATAAAAAGCAAGAATCTAAAAAATCCTATCATCGCTTCTCCTGACATAGGCGGAGTCGCACGTGCACGCTACTTTGCCACAAGAATGGGACTTGATATGGTAATCGTAGACAAACGCCGTGAAAAAGCGAACGAGAGCGAAGTTATGAATATCATCGGCGACGTTAACGGCAAAGATGTTATTATGATCGACGATATGGTTGATACGGCTGGAACAATGGTCAAAGCGGCAACAGCGCTGAAGAACAAGGGTGCTACTTCCGTTGTCGCGTGTGCTACGCATGCAGTTTTAAGCGGAAAGGCTTATGACAATATAGAAAACGGCGAACTTGACGAGCTTATAGTTACAAATACGTTAGAGTCAAAGCCGCATGAGAAGATCGTAGTGCTTACCGTAGCACCTCTATTTGCAGAGGTTATTCGCAGAGTTTATCACAATGAGAGCGTAAACAGCCTTTTTGCATAGAAATTGCCTCTTGGAGGCAGAAATTTTCATTAGGAAATATTAATTGAAGAATATTAGAAACTTTTCTATTATCGCACATATAGACCACGGAAAAAGTACTTTAGCCGACAGAATCATTCAAGAGTGCGGCGCCGTAAGCGAACGTGAACTTACAAAACAGATGATGGACACGATGGACATAGAAAAAGAGCGCGGCATTACCATAAAGGCGCAAAGCGTTCGACTTGACTATGTCAAAGACGGCGAGCACTACATCTTAAATCTTATCGACACTCCGGGTCATGTCGACTTCTCTTACGAGGTAAGCAAATCATTGGCTTCAAGTGACGGCGCACTTCTTATAGTAGATGCCGCTCAAGGTGTTGAAGCACAAACAATTGCAAACGTCTACTTGGCAATGGAGAACAACCTTGAGCTTATACCAGTTATAAACAAGATAGATCTGCCTGCCGCAGATCCTGTAAAAGTTGCAGAAGAGATCGAAACAAGTATAGGCATAGATGCAACGGATGCGGTTTTGGTATCTGCAAAAACAGGAGTAGGTATCCGCGAACTAATAGACGCTATAGTTGAGCGCGTTCCGGCTCCTAGCGGTAATCCTGACGCTACGACAAAAGCGATCATTTACGACTCATGGTTTGATCCTTATCTTGGTGCCTTGGCGCTTGTACGTGTATTTGACGGCGAAATCAAAAAGAACCAGACGGTAAAGCTTATGAGCAACAACGAGGAGCATCAGGTACTTGACCTTATGTACCCTCACCCGCTAAAGAGACAAAAAACAAATGCAATTAAAAGCGGAGAGATAGGCATAGTAGTACTCGGATTAAAAGATGTCAGCGTAGTAAATGTCGGCGACACTATTACCGATGCCAAAAACCCTACAAAAGAGCCTGCAGTAAAATACGAACCTGCAAAACCTTTTGTCTTTGCAGGACTATATCCTATCGATACCGACAAATTTGAAGAGTTAAGAGACGCTCTTAACAAGCTCAAACTTAACGACTCATCTCTCTCTTACGAGCCTGAGACGTCAATTGCCCTTGGTTTCGGCTTCCGCGTGGGCTTTTTGGGAATGCTGCATATGGAGGTCATAAAAGAACGTCTTGAGAGAGAATTTGATCTTGACCTTATCGCAACCGCACCGTCTGTTGTCTATCACGTATACCTTACAAACGGCGAGATGGTAGAGGTGCAAAACCCTTCAGAGCTACCGTCTGTCAGCCAGATAGAGAGAATTGAAGAGCCTTATGTAAAAGCTACCGTGATCACTCCAAGCGAATATCTCGGAAACATCATAACGCTGCTTATCTCAAAAAGAGGTGTTCAAGACAAGATGACCTACCTTAACGAGGACAGAGTTATGCTTGAGTACTCGCTGCCAATGAACGAGATCGTAGTAGACTTTTACGACAAGCTCAAATCTATCTCCAAAGGTTACGCGAGTTTTGACTACGAACCTATAGACTTCAAAGAGGGCAATCTAGTAAAACTAGATGTAAAAGTTGCAGGCGAAGTGGTCGACGCTCTAAGCATCATAGTTCCTCTCTCATCTGCAGAGTCAAGAGGACGCGCACTTGTAAAAAATATGAAAGAGATCATTCCAAGACAGCTTTTTGAAGTCGCAGTACAAGCTTCAATAGGAAACAGGGTCATCGCAAGAGAGACCGTAAAAAGCATGGGTAAAAACGTAACGGCTAAATGTTACGGCGGTGACATCACCAGAAAAAGAAAACTTCTGGAGAAACAAAAAGAGGGTAAAAAAAGAATGAAGGCTATCGGAAAGGTAAACCTTCCTCAAGAAGCATTTATGTCCGTACTTAAGATGGACTAAAATGCGCTGCTTGATGTGTGAGAGATTATCCCTTGAGCACATCTGCAAAAATTGCCAAAGAAGTTTTTTATCCCCATCTATCTACAGAAGAAAAATCCTAGGTACCATTGAGGTTATCTCTTTTTACAAATACGACGACATTAAAGAGCTCCTTCACACAAAACATACTGATCTAGGTTACTACATCTACTCCATCCTAGCACAAAACTCCATCGCTAAATTTGCCTCCGACTTTGATTATCCGCACAAGGTGGCCTCAATCGGAGTCGATGACTATGCAGACTCAGGTTATTCTCATACGGCAATACTCAACAGAGCCCTTAAAAGCAAATGTATAAAACCTATTTTTGGCAAATTAAGGGCAAAGAACAGGGTCAGCTACTCAGGAAAAAACAAACAATTCAGGCTATCAAATCCCAGAGATTTTGAACTGAAAAAGCCAGATGAAAAAAGCGTGATTTTAATAGATGACATTATTACGACAAACTTGACTCTGACCCAAGCTGTTCAAACTTTGCAAAAAGAAAATATAGATATCTTATTTTGTCTGACACTTGCAGATGCAAGTGTAAACTAAGCATTCATTCAATATACTGACATATAATTGTTTATGATATTTAGTGGGGGGAGTAGATGCATATAATTGCATTTTTTTTACTGTTTTCATCTCTTATTTTTGCAGAAGAGCTCTCTCTTGAGACACTTCTAAAAGAGTATAAAAGTGCTGAAGAGCCTTATCTCCAGACAAAAAAAGAGAGTGCAGGCCATATAAGGGTCATAACCCGCTCAGAGCTTGACAAGATGCAGGCCTACACACTGAATGACGTCCTCAAAACCGTTCGTTTCTTTACTTTACAGCCTAAACGAAACGGAATGACCACGCTTGTGAGAAGCGGCGAATCGCAGATGTCTTCTCTTCCTGCCAAGATCTACATAAACACTCATGAACTAAATTCTGCTACACTTGGGAATATTTTGGTTCAGTACGGAAGAATGGGGCTTTACTTTATCGACTATATAGAGATATATCAGGCTGGAAACTCTGTTACCTTCGGCAACGAACCAGGTACTCTGCTTATAAAGCTCTTTACAAAAGACTCATCCCGCGAAAACAGCACATCCGTTCAGGCATCAATAGATACGCTGGGAAGCGTGACCATTCAGGCAGTAGAAGCAAAAGTTTTTGACGAATACTCATACCTGGCAAACATTGACCTGAGAAAAAACAACTATGAAGAGTACAACATAAACGGAACTGAACTCTCAAGAGACGGGGTTAGGGGTCAGTTATATCTTAAATTTTCAAAAAAAGATGACTATGACATAGAGTTTGGAGCGATCAATGAAAAATATGATATTTTCAGCGGGCTTGGAGTGGCGACCGAAGATGGATATACACATACCAACGATATTTATGCACATATAACAAAATACTTTAAAGACAATCTCAAAGTGATGCTTACCGCGTCCTATGAAAAATTCGAGATTTACAACAGAGACTACGTAGGCATCCCGCTGCCTGGAATCGGCGCTCCGCTTCCGCAGCAGTTTGACACTGCAATAAGTACAAAAGTATACAGTGCCATCGTAGAGAAGAGATTTATAAACGGCAACAATGAGCTTTTTGTAGGAGCGCAGTTCAAATGTCAAAAGTTTGATATAGACGAATACAAGGCAGACGACATCGACTTAGCTATGGACTGGGGACCTAAAAAGCTTGACATCTATATGCTTTATGCCGAGAACCTCTACAATATTAACGAGAACCACCTTATATCGCTAAGCGCGAAAGTAGACCGTTACGAGAACAGTCTGGGCAGATCCTCAACGGAGCATATACTAAGAGCAGGATATGTAGGGATATTTGATAAGTTCAAATTTAAACTCTTTGCTATGGAAAGTTATATCTATCCGACATTTCTGCAAACTACTTATGCGCCAAACTACAGAATCAACCCCGACTTGAACAGCGCTGAGCTCCTAACACTAACTGCCGAACTTATTTATACGAAAGACAACACTACTTATGGATTTGGAATAGGACAGAGCGAAGCAGACAATGCGATAATTTTTCAAAAAAATACGATAAACCCGACAGAGAGCATCTACGTAAACAGTAACGGAAAAAACAAATTTGAGCTCTTTTTTGCAAATGTACAACACAGTTTTGACATCGATAACAGAGTAAAGGTAGAGATATACAGACAGTTCAGGGATAGCTACTACTCTCCGCGCGAAGGTGCGGCAATCCAGCTTTTTAACACAATAGGAAAAGTAGATATTTACAACGAACTTTTATATCGTTCAAAATATACGAGCCAAGAAGGAATTGACGTAAATAGAGGCTATGACTACTCACTTGGAGCAATATACAGACTAAATAA
>JBFEYZ010000055.1:0-10491 GCA_041561855.1 Sulfurimonas sp.
AAACCATAAAAGTGGTTACAATTTTAAACTTAATTTGGAGATACATTATGAAAAAAGTTGAAGCTGTTATAAAGCCTTTTAAACTAGAAGATGTAAAAGATGCATTGGCCGAGATAGGTATTACCGGTATGACGGTAAGTGAAGTAAAGGGTTACGGTCGTCAAAAAGGACATAGTGAACTTTATCGCGGTGCAGAGTATGTAGTAGATTTTCTGCCGAAGATAAAAATGGAGATGGTAGTCAATGATGAGAGCGTAGAGCAGGTGACAAACACTATCGTAGAAGCTGCCAGAACAGGTAAGATAGGGGACGGTAAGATATTTGTCACGGATGTTGAAAAAATCATCCGTATACGTACCGGAGAGTCTGATAGCGAAGCTATTTAATATTATAACGTGAAAGAAAGTAATTTCTTTTACTAGGCTCCACAGCTATGACACTCAGGCTTGCCGCATAATGCGGTAGCTGAGTTAATCGTACTTGACTGATTAAAAATTAAGCAGTCAAAAAAAAATCTACGCAGTTTCTAAGCTATAATTTCCTTTAATTTTTCAAAGGACTTTATATGCTAGAGACAGATTTTAAATATATCCTCGATACTTTCTTCACTCTTTTTACAATGACGCTTATTATCTTTATGGTTCCAGGTTTTGCGATGCTTGAAGCAGGTTTGGTTCGGACTAAAAACGTCTCGGCGGTTCTTACGATAAACGTAATGATATATGCGGTGGCATCTTTGGCGTTTTTGCTTGTCGGGTACAAACTCGCGTTTGGAAGCTGGGATAGTGTCTCTAGCAGTATTTGGGCTGTTTTTATGTTCCAGATGGCATTTGTAGGTAAAACCGTAAATATTATGAGCGGTGGCGTGAGTGAGCGTGTACGTATAATCCCTTTGGCAATATTTACAGTTATAATGGGAGCCGTTATATATCCTACAGCGGTAAATATAAGCTGGGGCGCGGATATGCTTGAAGGAACTCTGCTTGATATTGATATGTACGATCTGGCAGGCTCAACGGTTATACACTCTACGGGCGGATGGGCTCTTTTAGCGGCAATTCTTATTATCGGTGCAAGAAGAGGGCGTTATGTTGAAGATAGGATCAGAGTTATACCAGCTTCAAATATTCCGCTTGTTGTCTTAGGAGCGCTTCTTCTTTGGATAGGATGGTTTGGGTTTAACGGAGGAAGCGTTGGTTCCATCTCGAGTGTTGAAAATGCAAACCTTGTTGCAAAGACCATTATGAATACAAATACGGCAGGACTCAGCGGTGCTATCATTGCAGGAATTTTAATGCACATCAGATATAAACTCCTTGATATTACTATGATACTAAACGGTGCTCTTGGAGGTTTGGTGGCAGTAACGGCGGGACCTGACTTATACAATATGTATATGCCGATTATAGTTGGTGCGATCGGCGGAGCATTGGTTGTTTTTGCCGTTCCTATGTTTGACAAGCTTCGCCTTGACGATCCGGTTGGAGCGCTATCCGTGCACCTTGTCAACGGAATATGGGGAACTTTGGCAGTTGGAATCTTTATCGACAGCGTATCTTTCATGTCGCAGTTAAAGGGAGTCGTGATAATAGGAGTTTTTGCTTTTGGCGTCTCTTATGTTGTTTTATATATTATCAATAAGTTCTCAAAATTCAGAGCAAGTGATGAAGCGCAGCTTGTTGGTATGGATATCAACGAGTGCGGGGTCGAGTCTTATCCTGAATTTAAAAGCGCGATATAGTACGCACTTAACAAAGTAGTAACAAAATTTTGTTACTATCTCTTTTATGATTAGACACTCCAGCTCCTTTTTTATATCTATAATTGTTCATCTTACTCTGCTCATAGGTGTATATTTTGCATGGAGCAGTTCCTTAGATACCAAAGAAGAGCACCAGGAGGAGTCTGTATGTTTGCAACTCTGCAATGTTAAGTATGAACAAGAAGCTGTAGACGCCAAAAAAGAGCCCAAAAAAAATGAGCAGCCAAAAAAGCCGATTGAGCAAAAAGTTCAAAAGAGAGTAGAAGAACCCCCAAAACCAAAGCTTGCAAAAAAAGAGGTCGTTATAGACAAAGTTTTGCCGGAAGTACCGGAAATACAAGAGACAGAAGCTGTTAAAGAGCTAAATACAGAAGAAGAAAAAAGTGTCGTAAAAGAGCAAGAGAAGAGGCAAGAGGTTGTAGCAACTGTTCAAAAAAAGATGCCTGCAGAGCCTGAAAAAAAGGTGCAAGAGCCAAAAAATGAACAGAGTATAAAGGTAGACGCAACACAGGAGTATCTTAAGATAAATACGCAAAAAATAAGCGAACTTATCAGAGAAAATCTCTACTACCCGATGGCGGCAAGAAAGAGAAATATCACGGGCAGGGTGAGCATAAAGTTTACTTTATGTTCTAGCGGAGAGGTGAATAATATTAAGATAATAGACTCAAGCAGCGATATTTTAAGCCGTGCCGCAATAAGAACCATAGAAGAGCTCTCCGAAAAATTTCCAAAGCCCGGGATTAATATAATCCTTACACTGCCGATAGACTATAGATTAAACTGACAAGATATTTATAAAGAGGAAACAACACAGTGGTATGCAAATATAACGGCAATCATCATCACCATCCAATTTCCGACAAGAAGAAGGAAGACGCACACGGACATACACATGAGCACAGCGCGCTAAAAGACAAAAAGCTTTTAATTATCTCTTTTGTTATAACGTTCGTTGTTATGATAGTAGAGATAGCAGGCGGTATTTATGTCAATTCACTTGCTCTAATCAGTGATGCCATACATATGTTTACTCACGCATTCGCACTTGGACTCTCGCTATTTGCGCTTATTATCTCTACAAAAGAGATCGACGAAGAAAAGTCGTTCGGATACTTCAGAGCTGAGGTTTTGGCGGCTTTTATAAACGGCTTGACGATAGCTCTTTCCGTAGTTTGGATAGTTTATGAGGCAATTATCAGACTTTTACATCCCGAAGAGATACTTGCATCGGCTACTATTATGATAGCTGCTTTGGGCTTGGCGGTAAATATTATTACCGGACTCATTCTTTTTAGAGCAAATCATGAGAATATAAATATAAGAGCCGCATTTTTACATATGCTTGCAGATACGGTTTCTTCGGCAGCGATCATCTTGGGAGCAATAATTATCTACTATACCCAGTTTTATATACTCGATACTATTTTGGCCCTGATAGTTGCTCTTATAATAGCAAAGTGGGCAAAAGGTCTTTTAAGAGACTCGGTACATGTTCTTTTAGAGGGTTCTCCGTATAATACAGAGGAGATCAGGCGTGCGATATTAAAGGAGTTTGAATATATAGTAGATGTCCACGATATACACTGCTGGGAGATCTCGCATAGCTACTACTACTTTACATGCCATATTATTTTGGATAAGAAGGATGAAGAACTCTACAGCAGAACTATTGTTGATGTAAGTAAGTTTTTAGAAAATAAGTTTACAATAGCACATACGACAATACAGATAGAGTGTGCTTAAGACCTTACTTGGTTTCTGCCGCCTCTTTTTGCTTCATATAGTTTGTCATCAGCTCTTTTTATGCTGTCTTCAATTTTATCGTTGTGGTCGTGAAGTGCAACCCCAAAACTGCAGGTTATAGTAGGAAGGCCATCAAACTTGTGGTTTTGTATTACAAACCTTAAGTGTTCCGCCTGTCTTGTTATATCCTCTATTGTCTTAGCATACATAACTACGACAAACTCCTCTCCGCCCCACCTAATAAGCTTGTCCTCTTTTCTTGTAAACCTGTTTACTATCTCGACAAGTGTTTTTAAGACTTCATCGCCTGTAGTATGTCCGTAGTTGTCGTTTATGTCTTTAAAATGATCAATATCGAACAGTATGATCCCAGTCTTGCCGTTTTGTTTTTCGTTGTTGTTTATCATGCTCTGCGCCGAGGAGTCGAAAAATGTTCTGTTATAGGCACCGGTTAGCTGATCTTTGATCGCTTTTTGTTTAAGCTGCAGCTTTTCAAACATAGTGTCACTTATGTCGCTGAAGTTTATTACGTATGTCTGCGGGTCGTAGCTGTTGATTGAGACTGAAAAAGCGTGAGCTTTTTTATCTCTGTTTATCATCGATACGATTCTCTCTCTGCCAGGAAGATTGAGCAGGCTTCTTATCCAGTGCTCCTCTTTTGGAAGCATTTTCCCAGTGTGAAAGAATATCTCGTCTTCGACAAAGAGACTGCTTATGCATGGATAATCTTTTGTAAAATCCTCTAGATCCTTGTAGCCGAAAAAATCAAAAAATTTCTGATTTGCAAAGAGTATTCTTGAAGAGTCGGTCAAAAGAACAATACTGTCTTGAATATCTATAAACTTGCGAAGTTTATCCATATTGTTTTTTTGGTGCGTGATGTCTGTTATGATGCCTTCGACACACTCTATGCCGTCTTCATCTATGCTCATCTTTGCACTTTCTTTGACCCACACGACATCTCCTAGCGAATTTAATATTCTGTATTCGATAGAGTATTCACTGCCGTTCTTAATGGCCTTTTTAATCTTTGACTCAACTGACTCTTTATCATCCGGGTGGATTATATCTCTGTAGTTTCTTACTCTGTTTAAGATAAAACCTTGAGCTTTGTAGCCTGTGATCTTGTAAGCGGCGCTGTTTATAAAGAGCATAGTCATCTCTTTGTCCGTTTTAGACCTAAATATGATGTCAGGAATATGATCTACGATTGACTGCAGTTCGTTTTGCATGGATGAGATCTTCTCCTCATACTCAATGATGTTCGTCACGTCATGAACGGTTCCGATCGAGTAGATATGCTTGCCTTCTTCATCGTACGTGTGGTATGCAGATTCGTTTAAGTATGCTATGAAGTTGTTAGGTTTTACGATCCTGTGCTGAATATGATATACGCTTTTTGTCTCTATAGACTTTTTAAAGGCATTTTCAAGTCTCTCTTTGTCATCAGGGTGAACATAGCTTAGAAAAGTTTTATAAGTAGGTTCTAATGATTGGGGTTGAAGATTTAAGATATTATATACTTCATCGCTCCACGTCAACCTGTTTGTTTTTGCGTCAAACTCCCATGACCCTAGCTTGGCAATATGCTGTATCTCATTTAAAGTATTGTTGCTTTTTTCTATGCTCTCTTGTTTTTTTCTCATCTTATAGTAAAGATATGTAAGCAGAGCAAGCAGGAGAATAATAATAGTGTTTATGATCCTGTCTCTTTTAAACATATACTCGATTGACGTGTTTGAGCGGCTTACGACTATATATGCGACGTGCTTATTTGAGTATTTGTTATAGATAGGAATAAAGGTAGTTATATAAAATCTGCTATCGAGGCAGGTAAAAAAGTTAAAACCCTTACCGCTTAAAATCTTTTCATTTAAACCCGGATGTTTTTCGACTATATTCTCTATAAGTTTGTTGCCATCTCCCGAGATTACTCTCTCGTAAAGATAGTTTTTGTTTATTTTGCTTTGCGAATAGTTGTCTCTTTCATTTTCAAAGACTTTTTTATCAACAATATCTTTTTTGATTATAAACTCGACATCGGCAACAGCTTCGTCTCTGAGATGTTTTACTATTTCATGCATAGAGACTGATATCTCAACGCTGCCGTAATGTTTGTCTCCATCGACAATCGGGTAGATAAATCTATATCCGTTATAGATCCTTCCCTCTTCAAAGCCCGATACAGGCTCTTTGTATTTGTTTACATAGGCTACCGTATCTCTTATGCCCTCCAGAGAGTCTCCAAATTTCTCAACTCTGTGAAATCTTAGAAAACTCTCGTTGTTTGGCAGATGGAAGTGAAGCTGTTTTATCTTAAAGATCTTAATAGAGTTATAACTGTCAATGAGAAGGGAGTAGAGCTCTCCACGTGCGCTGTTCTTCTCTCCTATATCCGTGCTGCTTGCTTTTTTCATCAAAGCGTATACTTCCGGCACGTTCACTTTTGTTCCGAAAAATATTTCAGCGTGAGTTTTATAGGCTTTTGTAATAGTGTTGTAAGTTATCGTAAGCATCTCTTTTTCTTGCTTTAAAACCTCTTTTTCATGGTTTTTTATCTGGTAGTACGAGATAAGAAGAGCTGCCGTGCTAAGTGAGATAAAAAAAAGCAGATACTTTATAATTTCTTTTTTCATAAAAGCCTATTCTTTTTTAGAGTGATCTTATTATGTAATTATAGCGTTAATTTTTGAAGACATTATAAAGACAATTATTTTCTCTAGATGTTAACTCCTCTTATAAGGATTTAAAGTTTTGAGCAGATAAAATAGCATCAAGATGATATATTTTATAAATGTACGGAGGTTAAAGTATGAGAAGACTTTATCGGTATTTAAATAGTATCTCATGGAAACAGGCGTTATTTTACTACTTTTTATTAATAGTGGCATTTGGGGGCATAATTGCTCTCTTTAGCAGTCTCTTTAGTTCCGTTCTCATAGACAATATCAATTTTGGACTCGGTGTAAGCGGCGGGTTAAGCGGTTTTCCAGAAGAGCTTGTAATGTCAAAAGAGAAAGAACTTAACTGGTTGATCTTTATTTTTACGATTATCCTAACCGTTACCGTAATTATAATAAAAATATTTTTTGAATCCATTGTCGTGGTGAAGATGATGAGACCGCCTGTTAGTTTGGGTATAAGTGATTTTTTTGTGCTTAACTCTTCTTGGGGAAGAGACGGAGATA
This sequence comes from Sulfurimonas sp., assembly GCA_041561855.1. Taxonomy (GTDB): domain Bacteria; phylum Campylobacterota; class Campylobacteria; order Campylobacterales; family Sulfurimonadaceae; genus Sulfurimonas. The sequence continues at coordinate 6,697 of JBFEYZ010000055.1, forward strand.
AATATTTTACGATCAGGGTGTTAAATGAAACTCAGTTTACATTGTTGCAAGTTTCTATAAAGGCGGTACTGGTCGTGAAGGAAAAGAGGCTCGATTGTGAAGATGAGTCGAAGTGGTATTTTGATATTGTCGGAGACGCTCATGAGATAGATCCGTCGGAAATATCAGTTTTTACACCGTATACCCCTTGGACGTATGCCATAAAATCTTCATTGGAAGTAAGTAATTCGGTAAAGAACTATAAGCTAGAGGGCATCGAGACAGATGAAAAGCTCGAGAGCGTGGAGCGTTCGATAGATTTGATAATAACGGGAAGCGAAGCTCAGGACGGAACGGCGTTTACTACATACAGGTCAATAAAGCTTGACTCTTGGGATAAAAAAAATGGATTTAAAAAACTGTATAAAGAAGGACGTTTTGTCTCTTTGCCGCTTGAGGTAAAAAATAATTTTGATAGAATAAATAAGATTGTTTAAGATGAAGTGGTGACCCCGAGGAGAATCGAACTCCTGTAACATGGATGAAAACCATGGATCCTGACCGCTAGACGACGGGGCCACTAAATATCTAAGAAATGGTGTCCTGTGATGGATTCGAACCATCGGCCACATCATTAAAAGTGACGTGCTCTACCAGCTGAGCTAACAAGACATTTACAAACCTATTGTTTGTGGACGCGAATTATAGGCAAATAGAAATCAGTTGTCAAGAAAAAAGAGTTTAAATTTGAAAATTTTTAGTTAAAATACACTCAATGAATTACTTTAGTTTTGAATATGCATATTTTATTCTGCTACTTCTTCCCATTTTATACTGCATGTATAAGTGCAGGGAGCAGATGAAATCGAAATATTTCGTCCATCTGCACTTTTTGAGTGCAAAAAAAAACCTTATAAAATTTGAGCGCCTTTTAAAGATACTTATATTCGTTTTACTCTGTACTGCACTTGCTTCACCGATAGTAATAGATAAATTCAATCCGCTAAACAGACACGGAAAAGATATTCTTCTCTCTATTGACGGAAGCGGTTCTATGAATTCGTCCGGTTTTGATATGGAGGATGAGGTAAGCAAAGGAGAGAGACTATCCCGCTTTGAGATTGCAAAGCTTATTGCCGCGGATTTTATCCGTAAAAGAGAGAGCGACAACGTCGGGGTAGTGCTCTTTGGAGATTTTGCATTTATCGCTTCCCCCATAACTTATGAAAAAGAGATTGTAGTAGATATGCTTAGCTACCTTTCGCATGGTATGGCAGGGCAAAACACCGCAATAGGAGAGGGTATGGCTTTTGGCGTTCGGGCGTTTAAACACTCTAACGCAAAGAGTAAAATTATCATACTCTTAACAGACGGAGAACACAACAGCGGAGCCGTTTCCCCAAAAGATGCGATAGAACTAGCAAAAGAGCAGAATATAAAGATATACACAATTGCAATGGGAAACAGAGGCGAGGCAGATGAGGCTCTCTTGCAAAAGATAGCAGATGAGAGCGGCGGCGAGTTTTTCTATGCAGGATCTGCAAAAGAGCTTAAAGAGGTTTATGAGAAGATAGATGAACTTGAATCTTCAAAAATAAAGAGCAGAGAGTATCTATTGAAAGATTATTACTACTGGACGGCTCTTCTTCTGGCACTGGCAATCCTGCTGTTTTTACTCTACAGAGAGGCTAAAAGATGAGTATGCTTTATCCCGAGTATCTATGGCTTTTGCTCCTGCTTGCGCCTCTTTTTATAAAGAGTGATATAAGAGAGTTCAGGGTCGGGATGTACGGCTATATGCTTACTTTTATATTTATTGTTGCGGCACTATCAAGGCCGGTTATAGAGCAAGAACCCATAGAGACAAAACAGATACTAAGCGACGTCATAATAGGAGTCGATCTTTCTTTCTCCATGCAGGGAGACGATCTGGAGCCGACAAGACTCGGCTTTGCAAAAGAGATGCTCAAAAAAGTTGTCGAAGTGGAGCAAAAGAGCAGATTCGGCGTTCTTGGATTTACTACAAATGCGGTTATCCTCTCTCCTCTAACGGAAGACAAAGAGCTTCTGCTTCACCTTTTCGGCTCACTTGATGAGAAGTTTATTATCACGCAGGGCAGCTCCATCATGTCGGCTCTTAAGCTCTCACGAAAGATGTCAAACTCAAAAAAGGCTACTCTCGTGCTCTTTAGCGACGGCGGGGATGAGCTTGACTACGAGGCGGAGGCGCATTTCGCTAAAGAGAACTCTTTGATCGTCAATATTTTTATGACCGCATCCACCACAGGTTCGACTCTTAGACAGGAAAACGGAGAGCTTTTAAAAGATGAGCTGGGCGATATTGTCGTAAGCCGCGAGAACAGTGCATCTAAAGAGATTTGTGATGTGACAGGCGGAGTCTATACAAAGGACTTTGACGAGCTTCTTAATGCGCTTAAATCGCAAAGAGGTCAAGATAAAGAGAGCAAAACAACCGTTGTGAGAAATCTGGAGCTTTTCTACTACTTTATAGTTCTTGCAATTGTTACCTTTTTAATCAGCGTTACAACGCTCAAAAGATATGTAGTTGCATTTTTGCTTCTCTTTGGCGTACATCTGAGCGCAAGTCAGAATATGGAGTTTTTTAACAAAGCTACAGAGCTTTACAGAAACGGCGAGTATGAAAAGGCGCTGCAGAACTTTGAGATGGTAAAATCAGCCGATAGTGAGATAAAATCAATAATCTACTACAATATAGGAAACTCTTTTGTCAGACTCCAGCAGTTTGAAAAAGCAAGAGAGGCGTATATAAAATCTTTAACGCTTATGTACTCTAAAGAAGCTGATGAAAATCTGGAGTACATCCGCGACGCGGGTGAGAAAAAAGAGATGAACACCGGACAGCAGCAGACAAAGGATAGATCGGCACTTGCAAAGAAAGAGCAGAGCAAAAAGCAGAAAGAGGGCGGCGGCTCAAATATGCAGGTAAGCGCTCAGGCAGGCAGCGGAGCAGATGACAAGGGCAAAAAGACAAAGTCCCAAAACCAGATAAATCTAGAGGGCGGCAAAGCAAAACTCAGCTCAAAACAGTATGAGCTTATAAACAAGAGGAGCATAGATGAAAAAAAGCCTTGGTAGAATTTTTTTAACATTTTTTATTGTTTTCAACGCCGAGCTTTTTGCTTCGACATACACGTGGAGTGCAGCCGCCGATAAAACTACGGCATATCTTTATGAAGCCATTCATCTAAAGTATGTCTGCAGCTTCAGCGATGCTTCGGAGCTCTATAGCATAGAGTTTAATCCAGCGGGCGAGTATGAGAAGTTCACTCTTAAAAACCTGAGTCAGAGCGAGCATATAGTAGATGGCAAAAGAGTAAACAGCTACGAGTTTGTAGCGTTTGCTAAAGAGGCCGGCGATATAGAGTTCGCGTTTGAAGCGGTTATTAAAAAGACAACAAAAGAGTCGATTGAAAACACTGTTCTGGGAAGAGATAACGTACAAAAAGAGGATTTTGCAAAAGAGGCTTTCAGACAAAAACCCATAAGAGTAACTGTTAAAGAGACAAACAGTTCCCTTGTCGGAAGTTTTACTCTCCAAGAGAAAAAACGTGAGCCAGAAGTAAAGGCGTATGAGCCATATCATATGGAAATAATCATCAAGGGAGTCGGAAATTTCGATGTTATAAAGCCATTGGAGTTCAATATCGAGGGCGTGAAAGTTTTTACGGGTGAGGTCGTTAAAGATTATGTCCTTAAAGAGGACGGTCTGCACGGAGAGTGGAGCCAAAAGTTTGCTTTTGTAGGAGAGAGAGATTTTACGATCCCTGAGATAGA
>JBFEYZ010000056.1:0-10405 GCA_041561855.1 Sulfurimonas sp.
AAAGAGATAGAGGATATCGAGGTTACGGTAGTGGCACCTGCAAGCGAGAAGTCTGCATGCGGACACTCCCTTACCATAATCAGGCCTCTTCGTTTTGTGGGTGTAGAGGACAACTTCTTCAAACTTGACGACGGAACACCGAGTGACTGTGTATATCTTGCACTAAGTACCATGTTTGTAGATTCGAAACCCGATTTGCTTATCAGCGGGATAAACCGCGGCTCAAATATGGGTGAGGATATTACTTATTCAGGAACTGCGGCAGGAGCAATGGAGGGTGTTTTGCACAACATACCTTCTATCGCAATATCTCAGGTTATGGATTTTACAGATCCTCAGGGTGATTTTACTTTGGCGCAAGAGACGATAAAAAAACTTGTTATAAAGATAAAAGATGGCTCTTTTCCTCTGCCTGAGAGGGAGTTTTTAAATGTGAACATTCCACCAAATATCGATATAGAGGATCCGAAGATGCTCATCACTTATGCGGGATACAGACTTTATGCAAATGATTCGCATCTTCACAGAAATCCAAGAGGCGAGGAGTACTACTGGCTGGGAACGCACCCGCTTAACTTCTCTGCACGTGAAGGTAAAGAAGGCGTGAGTGATTATGAGGCTATAAAATCCGGAAATATATCAATAACGCCTATACAGCTTGATATGAGCGCTTATAAAAGTATTGATAGACTTAAAGAGTGGATAGAACAGAAGTGAAGTACGAACGCATAAAAAGTCTATTTGGAGATGATTTTTCAAAGCTTCAAAATGCAAAAATTCTGCTTCTGGGAGTAGGGGGAGTAGGCGGACACTGCTTAGACTGCCTGAGCAGAAGCGGCGTTGAGCATATCACGATTGTAGATTTCGACACCTATGACAAGTCCAATCAAAACCGCCAGATGTGGTCGGAGCTGCATGAGGGAGAGGTTAAGGTCGAGGCGCTCAAAAAGCACTATCCACATATAGAGATCATAAACGCAAAGATAGATGAACAGTGGGTATTTGATTTTGATTTTGAGCCGTATGATGTAGTACTTGATGCAATAGATGACACAAAAGCAAAACTCGCTCTTGCACAAAAGTGCTATAAAAAACTTATCTCATCATTCGGTTCGGCAAAAAGAGTCGATCCTACAAAGGTACATGTGGACGATATCTGGAAGAGCCACGGTGACAGGTTCGGCTCAAAGATCCGTTATGAACTTAAAAAACGAGGCTTTAAGAAGAAGTATAGGGTCATCTTCAGTACAGAGCATGCAAAGGTCAAAGAAAAAGGCAGTTTTAATGCAGTGACCGGGACTTTCGGGCTTGTCATGTGTGCTGAAGCGGTTAAAAAAATAGTTTCTAAATAAAGGAGTGTTTGTATGATCAACGGTTTTGACTTAAATGACCCGCTGGTATGTGAAGGTATAGTCGGAGACGGCTGCGGCGGAGGGAGAGTTTTTTTCATCAAAGATGAAACTTTGTACGCTCATGATCCGTTATCAAAAGAGAACAGAGAACTGCTCACAAATATACAAAAAGCAAAAAAAATAAGCAAAAGAGGCTGCATAATAACTATAGAGTGTCAAGAGAAAAAGATTGAGTTTGACCTCTCAAAAGTAGCCCCTCGCTAAAAAAGTCTGGTATAATAAGTAAAAAATTTATGGTTGCAGGGTGACGTATTTATGGAAAAAATTGAGCCGATGACGCTGTTTGGATACAACAAACTCCAAGCAGAAGTAAAAGATCTAAAAAACGTAAAAAGACCGTCAGTGGTCAAGGCGATAGAAGAGGCGCTTGAGCATGGGGATTTAAAGGAAAATGCCGAGTATCATGCGGCGAAAGAGCAGCAAAAACAGATAGATAACCGTCTGCAGGAACTTGCAGATCTGATCAGCAGTGCAAAGATCGTAGATCCAAGTGATCTTGAACACTCAAAAGTCAGCTTCGGTTCGACCGTTGTCGTCTCAGATGTAAATACGGATGAGGAGTTTACTTACACTATAGTAGGCGGGTGTGAAAGCAATCCTGATATGGGGCTTATCTCTTTTAACTCTCCGTTGGCAAAACAGCTTATTGGAAGAGAAGAGGGCGATGATGTAAAGGTTCAGCTTCCAAACGGAACAAAAGAGTTTGAGATAATTGAAGTAAGATATCAGGAGATAGTTTTTGAGTGTCATTAATGTCGGGGTCATAGGTGCAAGCGGCTATACGGGGCTTGAACTTCTAAAAATACTTGTTCATCATCCAAGATTCAACCTCTCTTATATTGCAAACAGTGAGGGCGGAACGACGCTTGCATCTCTGCATCCATCACTTGCCAAGGTTTGTGACCTAGAGGTAAAAAAAGCTGATATTAATGAGTGTTCGGCAGCTTGCGAGCTTGTTTTTTTAGCGCTTCCGCATCAAACCGCGATGGCTTATGTAAAACCGCTTATCGCAAATGGCACGAAAGTGGTCGATCTTTCTGCTGACTATAGACTGCCGCAAGATATTTACGAGAAGTTTTACTGTCCGCATACAGATGCTCAAAATTTGGCAAATGCGGTTTACGGTCTTCCTGAACTATTTCGCGAAGATCTGAAGTCTACTTCTTTGGTTGCAAATCCAGGATGTTTTCCAACCTCTGCAATTTTGGGTATTTTGCCGTTTATGGACAAAAGAGTAAAACATACGCCTATTATTATAGATGCAAAAACAGGCGTGAGCGGAGCCGGAAAAAAACTCAGTGATACTACGCATTTTGTAAACGTAAACGACAATCTTTTTGCCTATAATCCGCTTATGCACAGACATGCGCCTGAGATCGCACAAAAACTAGGTGTTGATTTTGAAGAGGTGCACTTTGTCCCTCATCTGTGCCCGATAACACGGGGGATGCTTAGCTCCATCTATATTCAAGTCGAAGGAGACTTTGACGCGAATGGACTTCTTGAAGAGTTTTACAAAGATGCCAAACATGTAAGAGTGAGCAAAAATCCTGCAGATATGAAAAATGTAGCTGGGACAAATTTTTGCGATATTTATGTAAAGAGAAAAGGAGATGTTCTTTTCATATCAAGTGCAATTGACAATCTTATGAGAGGCGCATCTTCAGCGGCAGTCGTCAATGCCAACCTTATGATGGGCCTTGATGAAGACATGGGGATACCAAACATAGCCTATGTCCCGTAATTTAGAGATAAAAGAGGGCGCTGTTGTCGTAGCAGATGCGCACTATTCACATAAACGTCCTCAGTTTTTAGAGTTTTTAAAAGATATTCATTCAAAAAAAATTTCCTGCTCTCAGCTCATTTTGATGGGCGATATATTTGATGCGCTTTTTGGTGAGATACCGCAGACCCATAAAATAAACCAAGAGGCGATCAGGCTTATAAATGAGATGTCTCTAGATATAGAGGTTATATATTTAGAGGGAAATCATGATTTTAATCTTACGACTATATTTCCAAAAGTCAAAGTCTTTCCAATCTCGTTGCAGCCTGTAGAGTGCCTGATGGACGAAAAAAAAGTTCTACTCTCCCACGGTGATATTGAGAGTGATCTGGGGTACAGGGTATATGCGACCGTTATTAGGAGTTCTTGTGTCTTGTATCTATTAAGAGCGATCGACTCTTTAAGCAACCACTATATTTTAAAGAAACTTGACCAATATTTAGGTAAGAAGAATGATTGCAAAGAGTTTACAGGATTAGAGGAGTTTATGACTAAAAGACTCAGTGGCAAATACAGCTGTGATTACTTTTTAGAAGGTCATTTTCATCAAAACAAAAGTATAAGATTAAAAGATTTTCTATATATAAATCTTGGAGCTTTTGCGTGCAATCAAAGATATTTTATTGTAGAATTTAAAGACGGCATACAATTTTTGCAGGAAAAAATTTTCTCAAAAGGAAATTAAAATATGAATATAGAACATTCACTAAAAGTCGGCTCAAACGAGATGGAACTTGTGGATTTTCGCATCTTCAAGCAAGAAGATGACAAAGTGTACGAGGGCATTTACGGTGTAAATGTTTCAAAAGTCCGAGAGATAATAAAATTACCGAAATTAACTGAACTACCGGGCACGCCAGAGTTTATAGAAGGTATATTCGATCTAAGAAGCATTGTTATTCCGGTTGTGAATTTAGCAAAGTGGATGAAGATTAAAGAGCCTGAGAACGCTCAAAAAAATGCAAGAGTAATAATCACTGAATTCAATAACGTTCTTATAGGTTTTATAGTCCATGAGGCAAAAAGAATAAGAAGAATAAGCTGGGCGGATATAGAGCCGGCATCTTTTATGAGCGACGGTGCAACGCTTGAAGGCAGCAAGATCACAGGAGTAACAAAAATAGAGGGAGACAATGTTCTTCTTATCCTTGATCTTGAGAGTGTTATTCAGGATCTGGGGCTTTATGAGCCAGATACTCAGTTTAATACGACCGAAAACGAGACGTTTAACGGAATAGCACTTATTCTTGATGACAGTTCTACCGCTAGAAAAATAGTAAAAGAGGCATTAGTCAAGATGGGCTTTGACGTTCTTGAGGCTATGGACGGCAAAGAGGGACTGCAGAAACTTGACGAGCTTTATGAGCTTTACGGCAAAGAGCTTCAAGAGACTTTAAAAATAATAATATCAGATGTAGAGATGCCTAGAATGGATGGTTTCCATTTTGCGGCAAACGTAAAAGAAGATGGCAGATTTGACAATATACCTATCGTTTTTAACTCTTCAATAAGTGATCATTTTAGTGAAGACAGGGGCGTTGAAGCAGGCGGTGAGGCTTATTTGGTCAAGTTCAAAGCAAGCGCATTTTATAATGAAGTAGCACGCATAGTTCGTGCTCATATGAAGTAGGAGTGAAAATATGGATGAATTTCAAGAGATACTGCAAGATTTTTTAGTCGAGTCTTTCGAGCTTATTGAGCAGTTAGATCAGGATTTGGTGGAGCTGGAGAGCAACCCTCAGGACTTAGAACTTTTAAACAGAATATTCCGTGTTGCGCATACGATTAAAGGAGCTTCGTCATTTTTGAACTTTGACGTTTTGACTCACTTGACTCACCATATGGAAGATGTCTTAAATAAGGCAAGACATGGAGAGTTGGTCATAGATGCGGACATTATGGATGTTATCTTGGAGTCTATCGATTTGATGAAGGCTCTTTTAAATATAATCCGTGATACAAGCTCTGACGGAGGGATTGATGTTTCTGCGTGTGTATCAAGACTTGATAAGTGCACAGGGGGAACAGGAGAGATCGAATCTCCGGTTGTAGAAGAAGCTTCAGTTAGCGAAGAGGAAGAAGCTGCAGCAGCAGAAGAAGATGAACTTGATTATGACAATATGAACCCGGACGAGCTTGAAGCGGAGATCGAGAGATTATTACAGCAGAGACAGGCGGAAGACAAAGCAAAAAGAGAAGCAAAATCCGCATCGACAGACGAACAGTCACAAGAGAGTGGGCAAGAGGCTGCCGATGACTTTATAGAGCCTGCTTCTAAGACTCCTGTGCCGGTAACTCCTTCTCCAAAACCTGCTTCGATAAACGATGATGACGGTTCATCGGATGATGCAAGAGCTGCAGCCCCTGCTAAAAAAGCTTCTACGGTCGAGCAGACGATACGTGTAGATGTTAAGAGACTTGACCATCTAATGAACCTTATAGGAGAGCTTGTTCTTGCAAAGAACAGACTTATCAAGATAAATGACGATGTTGAAGAGCGCTATGAAGGCGAGGGCTTTTTGGAAGAGCTAAATCAGGTCGTATCGATAGTATCTCTTGTTACAACAGATCTTCAGATAGCGGTTATGAAGACAAGAATGCTTCCGATAGGAAAAGTGTTTAACAAGTTTCCTAGAATGATCCGTGATTTGAGCCGTGAACTTAACAAAAAGATAGAGCTTGAGATATTTGGTGAAGATACCGAGCTTGATAAATCTATAGTTGAAGAGGTAGGGGATCCGTTAGTCCATATCATAAGAAATTCATGCGATCACGGTATAGAGATACCTGAAATACGCGCAGAGCAAGGCAAGAGCGAGACTGGAACCATTAAACTGAAGGCTTACAACGAGGGGAACCAGATCGTTATCCAGATAGATGATGACGGTAAGGGTCTTGATGTAGAGCAGCTGAAGAAAAAATCGCTCGAGAAGGGTATTATCACTCAAAAAGAGGCTGACAATATGAGCGACAAAGAGGCGTTCGCTCTTATTTTCAAACCAGGTTTTTCAATGGCTGCAAAGGTTACAAACGTATCAGGCCGTGGGGTCGGTATGGACGTTGTAAAAACAAATATTGAAAAACTAAACGGGATCATAGATATTGACAGTGAACTTGGTGTTGGAACATCTATGAAACTTAAAATACCGTTGACGCTTGCTATTATTCAAGCGCTTCTTGTCGGTGTTCAAGAGGAACACTACGCTATTCCTCTTGCATCTGTTTTAGAGACGGTAAGAATATCTACGGATGAGGTTTATACTGTAGAAGGGCGCTCAGTTATGAGACTTCGTGAAGATGTCCTTCCGCTAGTTCATATCGGAGATATTTTTGAAGTAGAGCGTATCCTTGACTCAAGCGAATATGCTTATGTCGTAGTTCTTGGCCTTGGTACAAGCAAACTAGGGCTTATAGTGGATACGCTTGTAGGTCAAGAGGAGATAGTTATAAAATCTCTAGGAGAGTTCCTAAAAGGTATTGAAGGTATTGCTGGAGCAACTATCCGCGGTGACGGAGGCGTTACGCTTATTGTTGACGTTGTGGCAATCATGGATATGGCAAAACATGTCAAAGCATCGGCAATAGCAGACTCTACATCAGATGCGGCGATGTTGACGCGTGAAAAGACAAAAGCGAGTGATTATACAGTTATGATCGTTGATGACTCCAAAACAGATAGAACAGTTATGAGAAAAGCGCTGGAGCCTATAGGTGTAACATTGGTTGAAGCAGGAGACGGGCAGGAAGCATTAAGTATACTCAAGCAGGGAGATTACAATTTTGATGCGATGCTTATCGATATAGAGATGCCTAGAATGGACGGATATACTTTGGCAACAGAGATAAAAAAATACAATCGCTATAAAAATCTGCCTTTAATTGCAGTAACATCGCGTACGGGCAAATCGGATCGTATGCGCGGCGTAGAGTCCGGAATGGTCGAGTATATAACCAAGCCTTATTCAGCTGACTATCTATCAAGCGTAGTCCAAAGAAATATTAATTTTAGATCGGAGTTTTTATAATGAGCGAAAAATTAAAACAGATAATCAGTAAACAGAGCAAGGCAGAGCAGGAGAGCATAAACCACTCTGAAGACATAGTTCAGCTTGTCGGATTTATAATCGGAGATGAGGAGTATGCGGTTCCGATTTTGGCAATTCAAGAGATCATAAAGCCGTTTCCGTGGACAAGAGTTCCTCAGGTTCCGAAGTATGTCGTAGGTGTTTTCAATATGCGCGGTGCCGTTATACCTTTGATCGATCTACGTTTAAAATTCGGACTAAGCCCTAAAAAACATAACGAAGATACAAGATTTATAGTTATGAGACACGGAGATGATATAGCCGGATTTGTGATCGACAGACTCACGATGGCAATAAGAATTAAAAAATCCAGAATAGGGCCTGCTCCCGAAACGGCAAGCGGTGACGATACATTGATAGACGGTGTAGGAAAACAAGAAGACAGGATTATTACAATACTAAAAGTAAATAAACTTTTAGAGAGGGATTTTTAGTATTTTGCTATGCATAATCCATCTTTAGATATTGTTTATGCCGACAACAGACTCTCTCTAGCCTTTAGGGGAGAGTTGACTCTACACAACATCTCAAAGATTCAAAAAAAGATCAATACTCTCCAATTTAAAAAAGACAAGACAGTACTTTTGGATTTTACAAAAGTCGTATTGCTTGACAGTGCTGCTGCCATATTTTTCTACAATCTTGAAAAACAACTCGGATCAGACGGTATAAAATCAGAAATAATTTGCGAAGATGAAGATATTTTAAATATGTTTGCTTTGGTAAATAGGCAAAAAAGCAAATATAACAAAAAAGAAGAATTTAGAAAAAAGGGAGCCTTGGAGAGGCTGGGAAGATTAGTCTATTACAAATTCACTCTTTTTGTAAATTTTATAGCTTTTTTGGGCGAACTCTTTACAAACAGTTTTCATTACCTCCCCTCTTTAAAGAATATCAGGTACAAAGAGATGCTTTTTGAGATTAATGAAAGCGGTGTAAAAGCTTTGAGCATAGTCTCGATAACGACTTTTTTGATAGGAGTAGTAGTGGCATATCAGTCGGCATATCAATTAAAAATATATGGTGCAAATATATTTATAGTTGATATGCTGGGAATATCAATATTAAGAGAACTCGCTCCGCTGATTACGGCTATAGTAATAGCAGGTAGAAGCGCTTCTGCCTATACGGCACAAATAGGTACTATGAAAATCACTCAAGAGCTTGATGCAATGAAGACGATGGGCTTTAATCCGTATAAGTTTTTAGTTCTTCCTAGAATTTTTGCGCTTATGATCGTCGTGCCTATATTGATCTTTGTAGCGGATATAATGGGGATCATCGGTGGGATGATAATCGCAAGTATAGACCTTGGAATCAGCTCGACACTTTTTTTAGATAGGTTCGAAGATGTAATTGCGGCAAAGCACTTTTTTGTAGGTATTGCAAAAGGACCGTTTTTCGGGTTTTTAATAGCATCTATAGCGATTCACAGAGGTCTTAGCGTTGAAGACAGTACGCAAAGCTTGGGAAGCAATACTACAAAGAGCGTAGTTGAAGCAATATTTGCTGTCATTATATGTGACGCAATCTTTTCTGTACTTCTGACAAAACTGGGAATATGATGAGCAGCATAATTGAAGTAAGAAATCTAAGAACGGTATTTGATGAGAGGGTCGTTCATGACGGCTTGAATCTAAGTATAAAAAAAGGTGAGATATACGCAATAATGGGACCAAGCGGTGCCGGGAAAACAACACTTCTCAGAGAGATGGTAATGCTTCAAGAACCGCAAAGCGGAAGTATGAAAGTATTGGGGTATGACCTTAAAAATATACGATACAAAGATGCTCAGAAGCTTAGGCAGAAGTGGGGCGTTTTATTTCAATCCGGTGCGCTCTTCTCATCACTTACTCTAAAAGAGAATATAGCTCTTCCTCTTGTGGAGTATACAGATCTCTCAAGAGCTATGATAGATGAGATCGTAGAGTTTAAGATAAGTATAGTTGGGCTTCAGCAGAGTGACGGTGCTCTTTATCCATCACAGTTAAGTGGAGGAATGAAGAAGAAAGCAGGGCTGGCCCGCGCGCTTGTGATGGACCCAGAACTTCTTTTTTTAGATGAGCCCACAAGCGGTCTGGACCCAATTTCTGTAAAAGAATTTGACGCTTTGATACTAAAACTTCGCGACTCTCTAAAACTTAGCATCGTAATGGTATCACACGACTTACAGTCCGTTTATGATACAATCGACACTCTTGCTATAATTGATAATAAAAAAATAGTCTATGAGGGAAGTTTGAAAAATTTATCCAGCACGAATAGTGATTTTATCAGCAGATTTTTTAATATGGATATAAATAAGGTCGGATTTCATGAATAACAGAGTGAATTATGTTGTGATAGGAATTTTGGTGCTTATCGGTATTGCAGGAATGGCTATATTTGGTTATTGGCTTTTAAAACCGACAAAAGAGTCTCAGATGCAGAGGTATACTATATATTTTAACGAGTCTGTTTTGGGTCTTAATCTTGATGCTCCCGTTAAATACAAGGGGCTAAGTGTAGGCAAAGTCGCAGCTCTTGGCATAAGCAGACATAATCCAGAACAGGTCGAGGTTTTAGTAGAAATACTAAAAGACACTCCTATTAAGACATCAACCGAAGCACAGCTTACGTCACAAGGTATAACCGGTCTTAGCTACATAAACTTGACAATTAACGACGATGTAGATGCCAAACCTCTTAAAGCGAAAGAAAATGAGGAGTATCCCGTTATAAAATCAGTTCCTTCTATTCTTATAAAAATTGAGAACAGGTTTATAGACATATCGGAAGATCTTGCAGAGACACTGCAAAAAACAAGCAAATTGCTAAGTGACAAAAATCAGGATGAGATGACCGTTATTCTTAATAGTACCGCTGTTTTGATCTCTAAGATAAACAGCATGTTGGATGATAATACGACTCAAAACTTTAAGCAGACTATGAAAAATCTAAAAAACTCATCTGAAAAAATTGATAGATTGATACCTAGAATTGATGAGCTGGTAAGCAAAAGCGGCAAGTGGGAAGATGATATATCCGCAGCATTTGGCTCTATAAAAAACAGTTACTTAAGCATACAGGAGTCAATGAGCAGATTTAGCAAAGCGATAGAGAGCGGCGAAAATAATATAAGA
>JBFEYZ010000057.1:0-10176 GCA_041561855.1 Sulfurimonas sp.
ATAATTTTTTCAATAATTTATCCTCTTTTTCTATCTAACCAGACCATCAAACCTTTTTGAGCGTGCAGTCTATTCTCAGCCTCTTTAAAAACTATCTCGGAGTGTTTTTCAAAAAGCTCTTCACTTACCTCTAAACCTATATAAGCAGGAAGGCAGTGTAAAAACTTAGCATTCTCTTGAGCAAGAGACATCATAGCATCATCGACCATAAAGCCTTTAAAAGTCTTAATACGTTCCTCTTTTTCACTCTCCTGACCCATAGATACCCACGTGTCTGTCGTAACAACAGTGGCACCGCTAACAGCTTCTTTAGGGTCATTCATAACCTTGATAATACCACCGCTCTCTTTTGCAATTAAAAGAGCATCTTCAAGTATTTTACTATCAGGCTCATAACCTTTCGGAGTAGCGATTCTCAGTTCAAAACCAAGTTTTGCAGCCAACATCATCCATGAATGCGTCATATTGTTCCCGTCACCCACATATGCAGCCACTATATTTTTATCCATACCGTACTCTACTAGAGTCATATAATCCGCCAGTAGCTGTACCGGATGATATGAATCTGTAAGGCCGTTTATAACAGGAACTTTTGAGTAGCGTGCGAACTCCTCTATCATCGAATGTTCGAATGTTCTTATCATAACCATATCACACATACTGGAAATAACGCGTGCCGTATCTTTTACAGGCTCACCTCTGCCTAGATGAATATCACGGTTTGATAGAAAAAGTGCATGTCCGCCAAGTTGAAACATTCCTGTCTCAAAACTCACACGCGTTCTTGTAGAACTTTTTTCAAATATCATGGCTAATGTTTGATTTTTAAGCTCTTTATTGTAAATTTTTGCTTTTAGATTCTTTTTAATAGAAAGCCCGGTATTAATAATATCAAGGATCTCCTCTTTTGTAAAATCTTTTAGTGTTAAAAAATGTCTCAATACTTTCCCCGAATTCTAAATGATTTCTGCCTCAAATAAGGCAATCTTTTCGTTTAAACAAAATGCAAGTTTATAGTAATTTTCTTTAAGATTACTTTTGCAGCATCTTTGCAACCTCTTTTGCATGGTAGGAGATGATGATATCCGCGCCCGCTCTTTTAAAACTGAGCATAGTTTCCATTACAACTCTCTCATAATCGATCAGATCATTCATTCCGGCCATCTTAAGCATTGCGTACTCACCGCTTACATTATATACGGCCATCGGCAGAGAAGTATTGTCTTTTATTTCTCTTACTATATCCAAATATGCAAGAGCCGGTTTTACCATAAGTATATCTGCACCCTGAAGCTCGTCAGATATACTCTCTGCCACAGCTTCCCTTCTGTTTGCAGGATCCATCTGGTAGGATGCACGGTCACCGAAACTTGGAGTTGATTCCGCTACGTCACGGAAAGGCCCGTAATATCCGGAAGCAAATTTCGTAGAATAGCTCATTATCGGCAAGTTCTCATATCCAGCACTGTCAAGTGCGTCTCTAAGTGTGGCTATAATCCCGTCCATCATGCCTGATGGTGCGATCATATCTGCACCGGCCTTTGCATGAACTACTGCCTGCTTTGCGGATATCTCAAGAGTAGCATCGTTATTTACGGTCTCTAGTTTCTCATCTATTATTCCGCAATGCCCGTGATCCGTATATTCACAAAAGCAGAGATCGGTTACGACGAACATATCAGGATGCGCTTCTTTAACAGCTCGTATCGCTTTAGCGATAATCCCATGTTCGCATAACGAATCAGAACCTATAGAGTCTTTTACATCCGGAATACCAAATAGTATGATTGAGTAAAGCCCTAGTTTCTTTATCTCCTCACACTCTTTTAAAACCTCGTCTATACTCATCTGGTATACTCCAGGCATAGATGCAACCTCGGTTTTAATCCCTTCGCCTGAGCGAACGAAAAGCGGATATATAAAATCATTCACGGTTACATTCGTCTCGCGAACAAGTGAGCGAAGATGGGAGTTTAGGCGTGTTCTACGAAATCTTTGAAACATTATTAAACCTTTTTAGCTATAATTTTGAAAATATTTTACCGTTTTAAAGTAAAAAACAGGGCATTTTAATTGAATATAAAAATTTCAGAAGTAGCAAATTTGCCGACTGAGTTCGGCGATTTTAAAGTTCAAGTCTTCAAAGAGGGCCACAAAGAGCATCTTGTCATTTTCAAAGAAAAGCTAGAAGAAATTCCAATAGTAAGAGTACACTCAGAGTGCCTGACCGGTGATGCAATAGGCAGTCTGAAGTGTGATTGCGGAGCACAGCTGGAGTATGCCCTAATAATGGCTTCACAAACCAACGGTATGGTGATCTATCTCAGACAAGAGGGAAGAAATATAGGGCTTTTAAACAAAATAAACGCTTATGCACTGCAAGACAGTGGACTAAATACCATTGAAGCAAATCATCAACTCGGCTTTGGAGCGGATGAGAGAACTTACGAGATGGTAACATTTATACTGCACCACTTCAATATACACAAAATAAAACTGCTAACAAATAACCCAGATAAAATAAAATCTATCAGCGACATTGAGATAGTAGAGAGAATTCCTATTATTATGAAATCAAACCCTCACAACGAAGCTTATCTAAACGTAAAAAAAGATGATATGGGGCACTTGCTTTAATTAAATTTCTGCATAATGTATTGATTTTACACACTAAATTGGCACAAAAATGTCATTATCACATAAAACAACAATAATAATTAATTACCTAATACTTTATGTTATAATTTATGAATAACTTTTAACAACAGGTTTCTACTTTATAATAACGTAGATATAGATAAAACAATGAAATATGAACTCAGATTTTTAAATAGCATCACTGTCCTGGCTATTATTTTTATACTTTTTATTACTCTTATGCGGCTCTATGAAAACTATTCCCTCTCTTGGTTTATTGAACTCTCACTGTTGTTTTTATTTATTATATTACTCTATCGGTTAAGCAAAATAAAAAAATCACTCTCATTAAAAAATGAACTGCAAGAAATTTTAAAAGAAAAAACAGATGAGTTAGAGTGTTTGGTATCCTCTTTTGATAAAAATGTGATCTTTTCAAAAACAGATTTAAAAGGTGAGATCACACATGCGAGCAAAGCCTTTTGTGATATAAGCGGTTATGAGCTTCATGAGTTGGTAGGAAAGCCTCACAGCATAGTAAGACATCCTGATATGCCAAAAGAGGCTTTTAAAGATTTATGGGAAACAATACAGCTTGGTCTTACCTGGTATGGAGAAGTTAAGAACAAAAAGAAAAACGGCGAGAGCTACTGGGGTTTTAGCAAAATCATGCCGGATTATGATTCTCATAATAATCATATTGGGTACTACGCAATTCGTCAAAACATTACAGCACAAAAAGAGGTTGAAAAGTTAAAAAATGATCTTGAAGAGATGAACGCTCACTTAGAGCAGCAAGTTAATGAAAGAGTCGAAGAGATAATAACTTTAAATAATGAAATCCAAGATACCCAGAAAGAAGTTGTTTTTACTATGGGCGCCATAGGAGAACGTAGAAGCAAAGAGACAAGCAACCATGTAAGAAGAGTTGCCGAATACTCAAAATTATTAGCCATTCACTATGGCATACATGAGGATGAAGCCGAGCTATTAAAGCAAGCCAGCCCAATGCATGACATTGGCAAAATCGGTATTCCTGATGCAATCTTGAACAAGCCCGGCATATTTAATGAAGAAGAAAGAAAGATAATGAGCACTCATTCTCAACTGGGCTATGAGATGTTAAAACACTCAGAGAGACCTCTACTTAAAATTGCAGCTACTATAGCGAAAGAACACCATGAAAAGTGGGACGGCACAGGATATCCAAACGGACTTCAGGGCGAAGAGATTCATATATATGGAAGAATAACGGCTGTAGCTGATGTATTTGATGCTCTTGGCAGTGACAGAATTTATAAAAAAGCTTGGAATATCGACTCTATTATAGAGCTTTTTAAAGAGGAGAGAGGCAAACACTTTGATCCTAATCTGGTAGATATATTTTTTGAAAATCTTGATGAGTTTTTAGAGATTAGAAATCAACATATAGATAAATAATAAATCTTTTTATAATATGCTAAAATATCTTTTTTAAAGGATATATTAGTGGATTTAAAAACTACGCTGCTTGAGCATAAACTACAACTTCCGGATAACTTTTTTGAGAATATAGCCAAATATAAAGAACATCTTTTTAAATGGAACAAAATCCACAATCTAACAGGTGCAAAAGATGAAAAAACAGTAGATGAGTTTATCTACGATGCAGTATTTCCCGTAAGTTTTTTACCAAAATGCAAAAATCTCCTTGACATCGGCACCGGGGCTGGATTTCCAGGGCTGATTCTTGCCATGGCTCTTCCTGAGACCGAAGTCACGCTTGTCGAACCTATTGCAAAAAGAGCGAGTTTTTTGCAGTTTATTAAAGCAGACTTGGGACTTGAGAACGTACGCGTTGTAAAAAAAAGAGTCGAAGAGATGCCGAGTGAGATATTTGATCTTGTGACTTCAAGAGCCGTTACGGATACCGAGATGTTATTGAAGCTGAGCGAGAACTTTAGAGATAAAAACTCAAAACTTCTTTTTTATAAAGGAGAGAGAGTGTATGATGAAGTCTCTAAAAACATAAAACACAGAGTTATAAAAACCAAAAACAGACACTATTTGCTTATCGGAGAAGATATATGATACTAAAAATTTTACTTGTTGCCGGCGTTATAGCATTCGTCTATTTTATATTTATCAAGAAAAAGCCGACTTTGACAGAGTCGAAAAATGAGCAAAAAAAAGAGAAAAAAGAGAGCAGTGAGATGGTAGAGTGCTCTGAATGCAGCATCTACTGTTCACTTGATGATGCGATTTTAAGCAACGGCAAATACTACTGTTCAAAAGAGTGTGTGGAGAAGGAAAATTGATATTTTTTGGTCATAGATTTATAAAAAACGAGAGTTTTTACCATATATTTGATATAGATTCTATTCTTCATACTCCTCCTGCATCTACAATATACGTGGAGTTTGATGAAAAAAATCTAGACATTATAAATCATGCGGTACTAAACTCGGTTAAATTTGCAGTCTTTACAAAAAACATAACTGAGATACTCTACGCATCTTCTCTTGGTGCTTCATACATAATAATAGAAAAAGAGCTTGCAAAAACAGCTCAAAATATTGCAGAAAACTATCTTTTTGATGCAAAAATATTAACTATGATAGAAGAAGAGGATGAGATCGAAGAACTTGCTCTTCTGGGAGTAGACGGAGTTATCTTGCCTAATGCGATCATAAAAATTTCCTCTTAGTAAAAAAATATTATATAATGTTACAAATTACATACGATATGTAACAAAATAACTTAAGAGAGGGAAAGTTTATGAAAAGTTTTTTAAACGATAAAATTTTAAAGACTATCCCCGTTATATTTTTAATCGTTATTCTACTTAAAATAACTTACTCATACTTTGAGGCAAAAGAGAGAGAGTATGAGTTTGCAAAAAAAGAGGCTGAAGTTTTAAACAGCTATGCAATAGAGAGCAGACTTTACTACCAAAAGCTTTTTTTAAAGGGCAATCTTGAAATAAACGAAAAGACTCTTCCCGCACTTCCTGCTTATAGTTCTCCCATAATATCTGAGAATTTTTCCAAAAACAATCCGCTCAACATCACTGTAAAAACAGTCTCCGACAGAGCTAGAAATGCTAAAAACCAAGCTGATAAAGATGAACTAAAAGCCATAGAGTTTTTCAAAAAGAATATTGACGAAACTACATATTTCAGCAATGAAAATAGTAAACTTTACCAATATGCAACCGTTTTAAAAGTAAAAGACGCCTGTTTAAAATGCCATGGAGAGAGAGAAGCCGCTCCGCTTCACATACAAAATCTTTATGAAAATGCTTATGATTACAAAGTCAATGAAGTAAGAGGGATCATAAGTATACAGATTCCTACAGAAAACCTAAACAGATACTTCTATGAGAACTTCTTCAGGTCTACTCTTTTTGATTTTGCCCTTTTCCTGCTGCTCTTTTTAAGTGTCGTATATCTTGTAAGACAGTCAAAAAAGATAAGTATTGCTCTTGAAGAGAAGGTCGCAGAAAAAACTAAAGAGCTAAAAGACTCTTTTCTATATGAGAGATTAACTCATCTGCCCAACAGATTAAAACTAATTGAAGATATTGAACAAAACAGCGGTGCAAAATCGTTTCATCTTGCGCTAATAAATATAGATACCTTTAAAGATATAAATGATCTTTACGGCTATGAGACAGGCGATAAAATCTTAGTTCAGGTATCAAAACGCATTAGAGAATACTGCAAGGAGTTCAACTCCGTATACAAACTGCCTAACGACGAATTTGCGGTGTTTACAACCATGGACATAAGCGATGAGGAGTTCTTTGCAACGATCAAAAAAATGCTAAGCACTATCAGCGAGACGAAGTTCGATGTCTCTGAGCAGTCTATGTTCATAACATTTAGCTGCGGCATTGCATCAAACAAAGAGTCACTTTTGATCAAAACGAACACAGCTCTGCAGATAGCTAAAAAACACTCAAGAAATATTGTTATCTATGACGACTCGCTTGATGCAAAAGAGCAGATCATAAAAAATATGGATGCACTTTTAATCCTTAAAAATGCTATAAAACATGACCTGATAACACCATATTATCAGCCGATCTATAACACAAGAACAAAAAAGATAGAAAAATATGAATCACTTGCTAGAATCGTCACGAACAATGGTGAGATTATCACACCGTTTGTCTTTTTAGATATCGCCGTAAAGTCAAAGCTGTATCCTGAGATAACAAAAGCAATAATTACAAAATCATTTGAATTTTTTATAGATAAAAACTTGGAGTTCTCTATAAATCTTTCAATCGTTGACATTCAGAGCAAAGAGATAATGAGATTCATCTTTAATAAACTTAAAGAGTTTAGCGAACCCAAAAGAGTGGTTTTTGAGATTCTTGAGACCGACAGGATAGAGAATTACGAAGAGATAAAGAGCTTTATAAAAAATGTTAAAAGGTACGGATGCAAGGTGGCAATCGATGATTTTGGAAGCGGTTACTCCAACTTTTCCCACATACTGGAGCTAAATGTAGACTTTCTTAAAATTGACTCATCGCTTGTAAAATTTGTGACTACAGATGAAAACTCCAGGGTCGTAGTAAAGACCATCATAAATTTTGCTTCAAACCTCGGACTTAAAACTATTGCCGAGTTTGTCGAAGACAAAGACTCTCTAGAGCTTCTGGAGAAGATGGGGGTTGATTTTATACAGGGCTACTATATTGGAAAGCCGGACAGCGAACTAAACAGAGATTTTGAGTCTACTGTGCAATAGTCCTGCTGATCTCAGGTTTTAAGGAAGTTAAAATCTCATAGCTTATCGTCTTTGCATACTTTGCAACAACTCTTGCATCATCAAATATTAAAAGGTTATTCTGCGCGCTGGCAAAAGTACTGTTGTCCATCGATATTCTGCCGATGAGTTCTATATCATCTGGAGTTTTGTAGCCCTCTTTTGCGCAACATCTCAAAAAACCGTCCCCGTAGCCAAAATCATAATTGCCTATGACACAGTCTGCAGAAGCTGTATAATCCCCGCCGTAACCGACTCTCTCACCGGCCTTTAGCTCCCTTTGAGATATTTTGTTTGCCCAGAGAGATAAAACAGGCTTGAACTCATCTGCCTTAAATCCTTTTGGAAGTTCCATACATCCGTAAGCTGCTATGCCGACTCTTGCCATATCCTCGTTAAAATTCTCATGACGAAAAAGAGAAGCTGAGTTTGAAGAATGAAACCGAAGTGTTTTAAAACCGTACTTTTGAGCAAGCCTGTTTGATTCCTCTTTTACTCTTTTAAAATTCTCTTTTTGCCAAAACCACTCGCTTGTAAGCTCGTCCGCACTTCTATGATGTGTAAATACGGCCTCAAGAAGCAGATTTGCTGCTTTTATTTTTATAAATGCCTCTTCAAGCTCGCTCATTGCTATGCCGTTTCGGTGCATGCCGGTATCTACTTTTAATTCAACTCTGGAACCATTCGGAAATCTCTCTATGGTGTTTATATCATTTATCGTATATCTTATTTTGTCGCTCTTTGAAGACGGGATCTCCGCCAAGACTAAAATATACTCAAAAAAATCATAAATTTCCAAAGCCTCTTTTGATGTTCTCACGACAGCTTTTTTAATCCCATACTCTTTTGCCAGAGATGCTACGTGTAAAAGTCCGTGTCCATATGCATTATCTTTTAAAACAAGAGCTATTTTATCTCTTCCTTTGGTACTTTTAGCGATAATGTCGAGGTTATTAAAAAAATTGTTTTTATTTAAAATTATATAAGCCATAAGGGAATTATAGCAGATGAGAAGACTAATTGCAGAGTTCGAAGAACAGAGTTTTACACAAATTATATTTCCTCATGAAAAGAGCGACTGGGTTGACTATTTAGAGGAGGCTCAAGATACTTTTGTAAACATTATAAACGAGATAACAAAGTACCAAGAGTGTCTGGTCGTCTGCAATGACGTAGAGAGCGTAAAAAGCAGATGCGGCGATAATCAAAACCTCTACTTTGTGGAGTACGAGACAAACGACACATGGGCGAGAGACTGCTCTGCTCTTTGCATCGAAGAGGACAACACCACAAAAATGCTCGATTTTACTTTCACGGGATGGGGCGGAAAGTTTGAAGCTTCGAAAGACAATGCCATGAGCGGCGAGATAAAAAGATGCTATAACAAAGAGCTCAAAAAAGTCGACCTCATCTTAGAAGGCGGTGCTATTGAGAGCAACGGAGTCGATACAATCCTTACAACTTCGGCGTGTATGTTAAACAAAAACAGAAATGCGCAGCTGGGCAAATAACAGATGACAAAAAGGCTTCAAAGCGAGTTTGGAATGAGCAGGATATTGTACCTGAATCACGGCTACTTGGCAGGTGACGATACGGACTCGCATGTAGATACATTGGCCAGATTTATCGACGAAAAAAGCATAATGTATGTTAAGTGCACAGACGAAAATGACGAGCACTTTCATGAGCTAAAACTGATGGAAGATGAGCTGAAAATATTTTCTAAGGAGTATGGATTTAAACTTATAGCACTCCCAATGAGCGATGCTTGCTACTTCGAGGGCGAGAGACTTCCCGCGACATACGCAAACTTTTTGTTTGTAAACGGCGCCGTTTTAGTCCCTACATACGGTGTAAAGCAGGATGAAGAGGCGTTAGAGATATTTAGAGAAACATTCCCCCACAAAGATATTGTAGGCATTAACTGCTTCTCGCTTATAAAGCAGCATGGCTCACTTCACTGCGTCACTATGAACTTTGCCAGCGGAGTCCTCCTCAGCTAAAATGGCAAAGCCGCTATACATCAAATAAGCCGAAAGGCTTAAACCTAAAATTATCAATACTATTCGTTTTATTTTTTCTATATTACTCATGGCGAAATTTTAGCGAAATTTTGTCAATTCTTAACATTTACGTAACACTTACTTTATACAATTCTTTAATTTCAAAAATTAAGGTTTATTATATGATTTATAAAAACATTATTTCTCTGTCTCTTGTAGCATCAGCTGTTTTGAGTGCTAATGAGATCGAGCTTCCTAAGATAAGCGTCGAATCAACCACTGTTACAGAAGTGAGCAAAAACGCTCAAGTATCTGCAGACTTGGCGCAGGCTCTAAGCTCCAGCGTACCGAGCATAGACATGAACAGAAGAAGCGGTATCGCAAACGACATCTACATACGCGGTCAAAAGAGAGACAACATCTCTGTAGATGTGGACGGGACAAAAGTTTGCGGCGCATGCGTAAACAGAATGGATCCTCCGATCTCCCACATTGTGACCAACCAGATTGAAGAGGTCGAGGTAATCGAAGGACCTTATGACGTTGAGAACTTCGGAACTCTCAGCGGCGGCGTAAAGATAACGACAAAAGAGCCTACAAAAGAGCTTCAAGGAGAGGTAAACTTCGGTCTTGGAAGCTGGGGCTATAAAAAAATAGGTGCAAGTGTAAGCGGAGGAACGGATAGAGTCCGAGCGCTTCTTAGCTTTTCACATGAGTCAAGCGATCAGTATGAGGACGGCGACGGAAATACGATTGCTGAGCAGATAGATAATTATGC
>JBFEYZ010000058.1:0-10161 GCA_041561855.1 Sulfurimonas sp.
GATCCATGACGAAGATGTTGATATTATAAGTTTTGATCCATCTTCAAACTATATTATTGCCGGAAGCAAAAACGGAAGAGTTCTTCAGTACAAAACAAATCAAACCTCACTTCTATCCAGACTTTGCTCTTTCCCATATGACAGAAAGCACATAACAAGAGAGAGCCAAAACTACGTGAGTTCATTCGCATTTCACAACAACTCTTTTGCATGCAGCGGTTACGGAGGAGCAGTCTATATAATTGACCTCTATACGCAGACGAACAGAAGCGTTATTACATACAACAAAACCCGTATCAACGCTCTTTGCTTCTTGGATGAAGATACGCTCATATGCGCAAAAGACAATGGAAAAGTAGACATAGTTTCACTCTTGGATGAAGAGAGCCACAAAAGTATAGATACGCCTATCTCATCGATTCAGACGATAATAGTAATGCCGAACCCAAACTATGTTTTAGTAAGCGGGAACTCAAACATAATCACCATAATTGACGTAAAAAACTGCAAAATAGCTCATAGTAAATATATTGAACTTGATTCTAAAATAAAATTCGTAGATATTGTAAATAGCGACTCACTTGTTGCCGCTCTTCAAAACAACGATATATTGCACATTGAACTTCCTGGAATAACAAGACTGAAATCCTTAATTGCCCGTAACTTACTCAAAGAAGCTTTTGAACTGATCGCAAAAGAACCTATGCTTCAAGGCTCGCGTGAACATAAAACACTTGAAGAGAAATTTGAAAAAAATTATGAAATCGCTTTAAAAGCACTGATCAACCAAAACAGAGCCCAAGCTGTCCAGATTTTAAATCCATACAAAGATATAAAATCAAAAGAGGGGATTATAAAAGAGCTTTTTAGCGCTTTTGAAAATTATCTGAGATTTCAAGCACTTTTTTTAGAAAAAAAGTACGCTCTTGCCTATGGCATGTGCTCCAAATATGAACCTCTAAAAAGAACCGTGCAGTATAAAAAAATGGAGCAGGTTTTCAGGCTAGCTTTCTCAAATGCCCAAAGACATATAGTACAAAACAATATAGCCGGTGCCAGAGCTCTTCTTGCCGAGTACAACACAGTGATCTCAAAAAAACCTCTTATCAAGCTTCTTCTTACGCAAAATAAAGAGTTTGTAGATCTGCTAAGAGCGATACAGAAAAAAGATTTTAAAACAATCAACAAACTTGTAGACAAGAACGAGCTATTTAAACAGATACCAAACTATATAGCAATGCATAACCAAATAGATGAGACTCTCGCAGAGATAGAAGAAAATATAAAAGCAGCACAAACAGACAAAGCCGAGCAGCTTCTGCTTACACTTGACCAGATCCCTCATATAAGAAAAAAAAGGGAGGAGCTGCAACTAAAGTGCAAATATGCAGTATTGCTTCAAAATGCATATGAAGCAAACGATTTTAAAAGCTGTTATGAACTTTTAGACATCTATAAATTTCTAAGAAGTACGGAACTTGGAATACTTCTTGAAAAACACTGGTCAAAACTTATGCAAAAATGCGAAGAATACGCACTTGAAGGAAATATAAAAGATATTAAAAAAACATTAGGTCAGCTTCTCGGTTTACCTAGCAGAAGCAACAAGATCGGAGATCTTCTGAGAGTGAGTTTTCATGTAAGGATAGGCATATTGATGGAAAAAAATAATTTTAATGGTGCGGAGGCGATAATCTACACCTATATAGATATATTTGGGATAGACAGCGAGATAAGCTATCTCATGAAAAAATTTGAAAAAATCTCATCTCGAAAACTTGCTATAACACAAGCTCACCAAGACAGACCGACAAGAGACAGCTGGAGATATAACGATATTATAATGAAGGGGCTGTAAGCTTTAAAAGAGTATCTAAAGTATCGTTAAAATCACTGGTCTGCATCGCATTTTGAATTAAAAACTTCTCCATCTCATTTTTTTTAGCTATTGCCTCATCCAAGTCAGGGTCTCCACCTTTTGTATATGCACCTATGCGGATCAGCATCTCATTCTCTTTAAGGATGGTATAGAGTCTTCTAAATTTCAAAACAGCTTTTAGATGCTCTTCTGAGATAATGTCGTTCATAACCCTTGAAGCAGAGTTCAGTATATGTACAGGCGGATAGATACCAAAATCGGTAAGTTCGCGCGAGAGCACTATATGCCCGTCAAGAATAGACCTCGACTGGTCTGCGATAGGGTCACTCATATCATCACCCTCGATCAAAACGGTGAAAAATGCAGTTATAGAGCCTTTCCCCTCCTCTTTTCCAGCACGCTCCATAAGCTGTGGAAGAAGAGTGAGTGATGAGGGCGGATAACCTTTTGAAGTAGGAGGCTCTCCGAGAGCCAAACCTATCTCCCTTTGAGCCATTGCGAATCTGGTTACGGAATCCATTATAAAAAGAACATCAAGGCCCTGGTCTTTAAAAAATTCCGCAACGCTCATAGCAGCGAAGGCGCCATACTTTCTCATAAGCGGAGAGTCATCCGACGTAGCTACAACTATTACTGTATTTTCAAGGTTTCCGCCTAGGTTTTTTTCAATAAACTCAGGAACCTCCCTGCCCCTCTCACCTATGAGTGCCACAACTTTTATTGGAGCATCTGAGCCTCTTACTATCATCCCCATCAACGTTGATTTTCCGACACCGCTCCCTGCAAAAATTCCCAGTTTTTGACCTTTTCCACAGGTTAAAAGCCCGTCTATACTCTTTACTCCGACACTAAAAACCTCATCTATCATGCCTCGTTTCATAGCAGCTATCGGCGGCTTTATTATCGGCATCAGTTTTGAACCGTTAACGGTGCCTTTCCCGTCAATCGGTCTCATAAAAGGGTCAACTACTCTTCCAAGCAGAGACTGCCCTACTGGGATGCTTAGCCCGCTCTGATCCAAAAAGACTCTATCGCCCGAACAAAACCCCTCCACAAAACTAAAAGGAGTGATGTAAAACGTTGCACCGTCTATCTCTGTAACCATCCCGATAGTCTCTTGATTTGTCTCATTTGAGATGATCTTTACTATATCGCTTATACTTACTTTCAGCCCGCGAGCAGTAATAACGGTCGCATTTATTTTGACAACTTCGCCAAACGATACCGAGTACTTTTTATTTGAGATTTTATCTTTCAGTGAGGAAAAAGGCATTAAAAATCTCCTTGCTTTTGAGCTCGTCTAATAGCGTGAGCCTGTAGGAGAGTTTATCAGAGAGAAAAACTCGCTTCTTGTTTTCTCATCTTTTTTAAACAATCCGCGCAGAGCCGATGATGTAGTCGTCGAGTTTATCTTCTCTACACCTCTCATCTCCATGCACATATGTCTTGCCTGAATTACAACGGCTACGCCTTTTGGAGCAATTGTATCCATTATCGCATCTGCTATCTGCTCCGTCAACTGTTCTTGTATCTGCATACGACGGGCAAAAACATTAACAACACGCGGGATCTTTGATAGTCCGACCACCTTTCCGTCAGGTATGTATGCCACATGCACGCGCCCGATGATAGGCAGAAGATGATGCTCGCAGGTGGAGTAGAACTCTATATCTTTTAGAAGAACCATCTCATCGTTTGAACTTGTAAACAGCGCGGATTTGAGTATCTCTCTTGGATCCTCTTTATAGCCGCCGAATATAAACTCGTATGCTTTTTTGACTCTTTGAGGAGTCTTTAAAAGCCCCTCCCTGCTCGGGTCTTCCCCGACATGAAACATCATGGTCTTTACGGCATCTTCAAATTTTGTATCTTGTTTATCGGACAATTTTACTGCCTTTATAAGGTTTTTATAACGATAGAGTATCAAGAAATAGCTGAGAAAACGATGTGATTATTTTTTAAATATAACTAACTTTACAACTTAAGTATTTTTTCACATCATTGTCGTCATACTATTTGAAGCAGCTTTTCATAAGGAGGCGAATATGAATCGAAGAAATTTTTTATACTCTTTCTCTTTTTCGGCAGCGGCGGCTATCTTTAGTGGTTGCGAAAAAAAATCTGACAAAAGTGCTAAACTCGATGAAAAAAGTGATGAAGTTCAAAACATACTGCAAGAATCTCCAAAAAACATTGCAATTGATAAATTTGAACCCTTTACTTTGGAGCTGAAAATTCCAAAAGAGATTGATTTTGAACATATCGCAAAAGCAAAGTTTAACGCTCAAAAAAGCTCAGCCGCTCTCTATAAAGATAAAAAAACGGATCTCTTGACATTTCAAGGTGATTTACCGAATCCTACAATTCGGATAAAAAAAGGGGATGACTTTGAGCTTGATTTTACAAACAGCCTAGAAAAACCGACTATCATCCATTGGCACGGTCTGCTGGTGCCGGAGACAATGGATGGGCATCCAAAAGACTCTATTTCCACAAATATGCTAAAAGAGTACAAATACAGAGTCAATCAAAGTGCGGGAACATTCTGGTACCATGCCCATCCTCACGGCAGAACGGGAGAAGAGATCTACTACGGACTTGCTGGTCTTTACATAGTAGAAGACGAAAATGAGAAGAAATTAAACCTTCCATCCGGTGAGTTTGAACTGCCTCTGATCATACAAGACAGAAGGTTTGACAAAGAAGGCAATCTTGTCTACAAAGAGACCCTGCAGGACAATGTCGGCGTTTTAGGCGATGTTATCATGGTAAACTCGACTCCCCATCCATATAAAAATGTTAAAAACAGAAAGTACCGCCTTAGAATTCTAAACGGCTCAAGTGCAAGAATATACAAACTTGCATTTGATGGTATCGAGGAGTTCACATTGATTGGAACTGACGGCGGGCTTCTTGAAAAGCCTATTATCGTAAAAGATATTTTAATCGCGGTAGCGGAACGCATAGATATTATCGTTGATTTTAAAGATAAAAAAGTAGGTGATAGCGTAATGCTAAAAACTCTGGGATTCAAAGAAGGTAGTACTTTTGGAACGAATCCCGCTTATCCGGGCTTTGGTGCAAAAATGGATATTATGAAATTTCAAATTACTGAGCTTTCAAACAACACAGCCGCGCTGCCTGCAAAACTCACAACTATCCATAAAATGCAAGAATCTGATGCTACAAACAGCAGAACTATTACCATGGAAGTAATCAAAGGCGGCATTTGGACTTTAAATAAAAAACCATATGACTTGCACAGAGTTGATGAGAGGGTTAAGCTTGGCTCAACTGAGATTTGGATAATTAAAAACAGCGTGCATATGGCACACCCTTTTCATATGCACGGGGTTCAGTTTCAAGTACTTGACAGAACAAGCAAAATAGATTTTCCGACTGATAATGGATGGAAAGACACCGTTCTTGTTATGCCAACGGAGACCGTTCGCATTATAGTGAAGTTTACTATACCGGGCTTATTTGTTCATCACTGCCATATCTTAGAGCATGAGGACCATTCTATGATGGCAAATTTTTTAGTAGAATAAAACTCTTCTAAAGAGCTTCTTGTACCTTTTTCAAAAATAGCGGCACTGCTCTAATATCTTTATATATCCCTAAAAAGTAGCTAAGTTTCTCTTTTTGCTTATCAAAAATAGGGCTGATCGTCAGATCTTCATAAACCATGTTCCCGTCCTTGGTATAGTTGCAGATATTTACCTCTACCGACTTTTGTTTACTTACGGCTTCTCTTATTTGTTTAATAGCTTCCTGTCTTGTATCATTTCCATGTAAAAATCGGCAGTTTTGACCGACTGCTTCTTCATACTCATACCCGAACAGCTCGCAAAATGAACTGTTTACATAGATTATAGGGTTGTCATATTCATTTGGACTGGTAACAACTATAGGGTTCTTTGATTGTTCTATTATCTCAAAGAACTGCTCTTTAAGCTTTAAATGTTTACTGATTTGCTCACTTTTAAGCATATAGTATCCGCCGTATATATTTACAATTTTTAGACATGGGGCTGACTTTCGAAGCCCTGTTATAAAATTACGTACACTTTTCTCATTGAACTCTTTGTATAATGAATCATTCAGTTCATACAGCATATCTACATTTAAAACAGGTTTGTTTATATGCTTAACTAAAAATTTAAACAACTTCTTCTGTGAAACAGACAATTTAACATCCACTCCATTTACTGAAAGGGTCTCGGTTTCCACACTCCAGTAACAGCTGTTTGTTAATCGTATTAAATTATAGTTCTTCATTTTTCAATCTTATTTAAATTTCTTATTTGTTTTTATGCTATCAAGCTTTATTGCAATAGTGTATAAAATCATCTATAGGCAAGGCTCTTGAGTGATAAAAACCTTGTGAAAGATCACATCCCATTTTTTTTAATTTCAAATACTGCTCTTTTGTTTCTATTCCTTCTGCCTGTACTTTGAGATTAAAAAGTTTTGCCGTATTTACTATGGATTTTACAATATTTAAATCATTTTCGTCTTGAGCAATGTTTTTTATAAACGATCTGTCTATCTTTAACTTGTCTACTTTAAAACTCTTTAGATGATTCAGGCTTGAGTGTTCAACTCCAAAATCATCCAAAGCTATTTTAAATCCCCTTAAATGAAGATTTTCTATATTTTCTTTTGCCACAGAAGCATTTTTCATTATCTGGTTTTCTACGATTTTAAACTCTATCTGCGATTTGTCAATAACGTAGTTTTCTGAAGCATCCGATACATTTGAAGAAAAGGTCGGACTGAAAAACTGATCTTTTGATATATTGACGGATATGGTCAGCTTTTTATCTAAAAATTTTTTGTTCATTGTTGCCAAATCTGCTAAAACTTTTGAAACAACCATACAGTTAAACTCTTTATCCAAATCTCCCGATAAGACAAGCTCCAAAAAGTCATTTGGCTCCAGTATACCCCTTTTTCTATGATACCATCTTACAAATGCTTCCGCACCGATGATGGAGTCGGTACTGAAATCTACAACCGGCTGATAATGCATGACAAATTCATTTTGTTCAAGTGCTCTTCTTATCTCTGTTTTCATTGATAATTTTGTAGCCGCCTCGCTTGACATCGACTCATCATAAATTCTAAAATCATCCCTTTTTGTTTTTTTGACTTCATACATGGCGATGTCGGCATTTTTCAAAAGCTCCTGCCTTGTTGTTCCATGCTTCGGATATACAGCTATACCGATAGAGAGTGTGACATTGAAGATGTTGGTATCGATCTCCAAAGGCTCTCTTATTTTCTTCTGCAGCTTAAGCGCCAACTGCTCTACAATCTTTATGCTTTTTATATCTTTAGCAATTAAGACGAACTCATCACCGCCTATCCTTGCTACAACATCATCTTTTCTAACACTGTTTAAAAGTCTCTTCGCTACGGTAACTAGCATTTTATCGCCTACATCATGACCGTATGTATCATTTACCTCTTTAAACTTATCTATATCAATAAAAAACAGAGCTATTTTAGAGCCGTTTTGCAAAGATTCCTTAAGTATATTTTTGAGTTGTTTTTTAAAATAAGATCTATTCGGAAGCGTAGTCAGTGAATCGTAGTTTGCATGATAGTAGATTTTTTCGTCTATCTCTTTTAATATTGCCGCATGTGAAGAGGTATGAATAACATGTTTAGAAGCTGTATAATAAAACAGGGATTCAAACCAGGCAGACTCTTCTAGTTTTTGAATAGTAAAACTCTTTGATATTGCTAGCTGAGATTTTACATACTCAAATATTATATCGTACGGTTTAATCTTGTCAAAATTTAAATTTTCTCTCTTTGATATATCAATACCGTAAGCTTTTATATAGTTTTTGTTTGCATAGCAAAAAGTCCCGTTCTCATCATAAACAGCTATTCTTGAAGGATGTAAATCTACAATATCTGCAAAAACATTATTTATACTCAAAACTGCCCCGTTGTCTTAAAAATTTAAAGAAATTAAATCATTTTGCTAAATCTGGGTAATAGTATCGAAAAAGTGTCTAGTAAGTTACTACAACGGTATAAAGAAGTTGAAGATTAGTAATGATATGCGGGATATTTTCCGCATATCAAAAATATTTATCTACATCACAAAAATATGCGGAACGATAAACGGATATTTTTTCATTTTTCTATAGATATGTTTTCTAACCGCCTGGCGGAGATCGTTTTCGAGTGCTCTTGGATTCTCAAGAAGCCCCTCTTTTATATTTGCAAGGAAATGTTCCAGAACATCTTCCATCTCTTTTGCAAAAAACTTATCCTGTTTGTCTGCAACAATCCCGAATGACGTCACTATCGGCTTAGAGAGCATAGTCGAGTGCTGCCCGTCGATCTGAGCAACTATCATTACAACACCGTCAGATGCAAGTTTTTGACGATCTATTACTATGTCATCTTCTATCTTGTGATTATTTTGATTGTCTATATATGTCTTACCTGTTCTTACGGTTTTTACTTTTCTCATATACTTAGGAGCAATCTCAACAGTGTCTCCGTCATTCATAATATATATGTTGCGTTCCGGAACACCACACATCACTGCGGTCTCTTTATGTCTCATAACATGATTATACTCACCGTGGATCGGTAAAAAGAACTTAGGATTTACAAGACGCAGCATAAGCTTTTGTTCTTCAATAGAAGCGTGTCCTGACACGTGAAGTTCTCTATCTTGAGCTATTTTTGCTCCTGCGCGCTGAAGGTAGTTCAGCATTCCGGAGATTGAGCCTTCATTTCCAGGTATCGGGCGAGATGAAAGAACGATCAAGTCAGTCGGCTTGATCTTAACATGTCTATGCTCACCGATTGACATTCTAAAGAGTGCTGAACTAGGCTCTCCTTGAGAACCCGTAGTTACTATAAGCACATCTTTGTCATTTAGATGCGCTATCTGTTCCGGTTCCACAAAAATATTTTTCGGCAGTTTTATATAGTCGTACTGCATAGCCACTTCAATATTTCTCTCCATTGAACGACCGATAACGCACACTTTACGTCCATATTTTACACCATACTGTATTGCCTGATAAACACGGTGAATATTTGAGCTAAATGTCGAGAGGATAACTCTTCCTTCAGCCTTTGCAAATACTCTGTCTAGCGCAGGTGCGACACTTAACTCTGAAGGCGTAGGAGCCGAATTGTATGAGTTTGTAGAATCACTTAAAAGACACAGCACTCCTTTGTCTCCATAGTAAGCAAGCCTGTGTAAATCTGCAGTATAGCCGTCTACCGGTGTATGATCTATCTTAAAGTCACCAGTATGAATTATCGTTCCTGCACTAGTAGTAATTGCCAATGAAGATGAATCTATGATAGAGTGTGTCATATGCATCCACTCTATCTCGAAATCTTCACCTATTTTATATACTTTTCTTTTTTCTATCGGATTAAAGTACTGTTTAAAATCTTTTATATGATGCTCATCAAACTTGTTGCCTATCATGGCAAGCGGAAGCGGTGAACCGTATATAGGAAACTGCATCTCTTTATATAGGTACGGCATAGCCCCGATATGGTCTTCGTGGGCGTGAGTAATAATCACCGCTTTAATTTTGTTTCTTATTTCACGAATATATGTAAAGTCAGGTACCAAAATATCGACACCGTGCATCTCCTCATCCGGAAAACTCATACCGACATCAATCAGTATAGCCTCTTTTTCCGTTTCAAATACCGTAATATTTCCACCGATCTCGCCAAGACCTCCAAGCGGAGTTATACGGATTTTCTCTTTTGAGTTAAGATCCAGTTTGTAGTGAGGATTTAGTCTCTGTTTATGAGCTTCTTGATTAAGTTCGACAAAAGCTTTTAGGCTTTCATTTACCGGCGTGCTTTGACGTCTGCGTCCTCTTGATGAGTTCTTGTTTTTATTGCCGCTTGAAGGATTGGCACCTGCTTGTTTATTGCCGCCTTGTGCATTCGGCTTATTTGGGTTGTTGTGTCTTTTGTTATTGTTATATTGTTTACGATTTTCTTGAGAAGTGCTTTTAACGCTTTCCTGATTCTCTTGTTCCATCCAAACTCCTTGTTAGTTTATAGAGTTGGTGATAGTCATCTGTGCAGACCTGATGAGGACGAATCGTTTGTGTAAGACCAAGCTTAAAAAAAGCCTCCTGAAGGAGTGTTTTCTCATATACGGCAGAGAGATTTTTCATAAGGGTTTTGCGAGGCTGCGTAAATGCAACTCTAAGCATACTCTCAAAATCTTTATCGAATCTATCGCTCTGTTTTTGTATCAAAAAAACTGC